>DATBMM010000324.1:0-3526 GCA_036554825.1 Candidatus Limnocylindrales bacterium | reverse complement strand
CGGGCGAGCACCGGGTCGAGGTCGCCGGCGACCTGGTCAAGCAGCGCGGGGGGAACATCGCGCAGGCTCCGGACCGCGGGATGGCTACGGGCGATACGCGTGACCGCCGCCTCGCACTGGGCCCGTCGCTCGTTGTAGGCGGACCCGTCCAGGGACCGACTCGATCCGGAGTGGCTCACGACGAGCGCCACGGCGTCGAGCCGCACAGGCACCGCCCGAAACGCCAGCGACCGGCAGTCGAGCAGGAGGGCCGCGCCCTCGACCCCGTGCGACGAGGCGAACTGGTCCATCAGACCGCACTGGACGCCGACATGGTCGTTCTCGGCGCGCTGCGCGAGCCTCGCCAGGGCCATTCGGTCGACCGGCGGCTCCTCGGCAGGGGACAGCGCCAGCGCCGACGCCAGTTCGAGCGCCGCCGAGCTCGAGAGCCCCGCCTCTCGCGGCAGGTCCGACGCGAGCAGACCGCGGAAGCCGCGGACGGGCAGCCCCTCGGCCTGCATCGCCCAGGCGGTGCCAGCCACGTAGTCGATCCAGGCGCCACGGCGTGGCCCGATCGCGTCAAGGTCGAACTCGGCGTGGTCCCCGTCCTCTGCGAGCGTCAGCGTCACCCGCCGATCGGTCGTCGGGACGAGCGCGATCGAGATAGCCCGGTCGATGGCGATGGGCAGTACGAAGCCCTCGTTGTAGTCCGTGTGCTCGCCGATCAGGTTGACCCGTCCGGGAGCGCGCACGACCCGGATCGCCCGCCGGTCCGCCGCCGCAACCGGATCGGCGAGGGTCAGCCGCTCGGCGAGCGTGGACGGATCGGTCGCGGGCCGGGCGGCCGTGGTCGGTGAGGTCATCTCGGCCCGATAGTATTCGCGTCTGGAGCACGACAGCCGGTCCTCGCCCGCGTCCGTCCTCGGCATCGGGGAACTCCTGTGGGACGCGTTCCCCGAGGGTCACCGCCTCGGCGGCGCGCCGTTCAACGTCGTCGCGAACCTACGCCGGCTCGGGCATCGGACCGCGTTCGTGACGGCGGTCGGCGATGACGACCTCGGCCGCGCGGCGCTCACTGCGGCCGACGACCTCGGCATCGACACGACGTTCGTCGCCATCGCACTCGACCTGCCGACCGGCACGGTCGACGTCAAACCCGACCCCATCGGCGGGCATCGGTTCGCGATCCGGTCGCCTGCGGCGTACGAGTCGATCGGCGACGGTGCCGCGCTGGCGGCCCGGCTCGCGGGATGGGGTCCGGACGGCCTCGTCTTCGGCACACTGGCCCAGCGGTTCGCGGGGACCCGGCAGCTCACCGATCGGGTCGTGGGGGATGCCCGTCCCCGTCACCGCCTGTACGACGTCAACCTCCGCGAAGGCTGTTGGTCGCCCGATCTGATGGTCGACCTACTGCCCTTGGCCACGATCGTGAAGGTCAACGAGGCGGAGGCGGGCGTGATGGCCGAGATCCTTGGCTGCGCGTCCGTCCCCCAGGCGCTCGGAGCGACCCTGGAAGCGAGGTTCGGGGTCTCGACCCTGTGCGTCACGCGCGGCCACGAGGGCGCCGCGCTGTGGAGCGCCGCCGAGCTCCTGAGCGTCGAAGGTATGACCGTCGACGTCGTCGACACGGTCGGGGCGGGCGATGCCTTCGCCGCGGGGCTGCTCCACGGGATCCTCACCGGCATGCCGCCGAGGGACACGCTCGCCGTCGCGAACCGGCTCGGAGCGCTGGTCGCCTCGCGGCCCGGGGCCCTCCCGGAGTGGACGCCCGCTGAGGTTGGCCCCTCCTAGACCGCCACCGGCTCCCGGTACTCCCCGAACACGCCGCGCAGGACGCCGCACATCTCGCCGAGCGTGGCATACGCCTCCGCAGCGCGGATGAAGTGCGGCATCAGGTTGGTCTCGCTGGATCCCGGTCGCGAGGCCGCCTCCCGGAGCCCCGCCAGCGCGGCCTCGACCGCGGAGGCGTCACGCTCGCGCCGCGTGCGCGCCAGCCGTGCGAGTTGCCGCTCCAGTGATCCCGGCGGGACCGCCAGCACCGGCACCGTGGTCTCCTCGCTCTCGTCGACGTACGCGTTGACGCCGATGATCCGCCGCTCGCCGGCGTCGAACTCGCGCTGGTAGCGATAGGCGGCGTCGGCGATCTCGCGCTGCGGATAGCCCTCGCCGATGGCGGCGACCATCCCGCCGCGGCGGTCGATCTCGTCGATGTAGCGCCAGACCTGCCGCTCGGTCTCGTCGGTCAGCGCCTCGACGAACCATGACCCGCCCAGCGGATCGACAGTCGCATCGACGCCGCTCTCCTCGGCGATGACCTGCTGTTGGCGGAGAGCGAGGAGCGCGGCCTCGGCCGTCGGGACCGCGAGCGCTTCGTCATACGCATCGGTGTGGAGCGACTGTGTCCCGCCGAGCACGGCCGCCATCGCCTGGAGGGCGACCCTGGTCAGGTTGTTGAGCGGCTGCTGTGGCGTCAGCGACACGCCGGCGGTCTGGGTATGGAAGCGCATCCACGCGGACCGCTCGTTCTCGGCGTCGTAGCGCTTGGTCATGAGGTCGTGCCAGATCCGGCGGCTGGCACGGAACTTGGCGATCTCCTCGAAGAAGTCGGAGTGCGAGTTGAAGAAGAAGGACAGGCGCGGTGCGAAGTCGTCGACCCGTAGCCCGCGCTCGATGGCCGCCTCGACGTAGGCCATCCCATCGGCGATGGTGAACGCCAGCTCCTGGACGGCCGTCGAGCCCGCCTCGCGGATGTGGTAGCCGCTGATGGAGATCGTGTTCCAGCGCGGGGTCTCGCGAGTCCCGAACTCGATGGTGTCGGTGACCAGCCGCATCGACGGCTCGGGCGGGAACAGGAATTCCTTCTGGGCGATGAACTCCTTGAGGATGTCGTTCTGGAGCGTGCCCTCGAGGCGGTCGCGGGGGACGCCCGCCTTCTCGGCCGCGACGATGTACATCGCCCAGATCGGCGCCGCGGGCGAGTTGATCGTCATCGAGGTCGAGATGCGGTCGAGGGGCAGACCGGCCAGCAGCACCTCCATGTCAGCCAGGCTGCTGACGCCCACCCCGCAGGTGCCGAACTCCCCCTCCGCCTCGGGATCGTCGGTGTCGTAGCCGTAGAGCGTTGGCATGTCGTAGGCGATCGACAGCCCTGTCTGACCGGCGGCCAGCAGCTGATGGAAGCGCTCGTTGGTGTCCTCCGCCGAGCCGAAGCCGGCGAACATCCGCATCGTCCACAGCCGGCTGCGGTAGCCGTTCGGGTGGATGCCGCGGGTGAACGGCGGCTCCCCGGGCAGGCCGATGCGCTCCTCCGCGCCCGGTGGCAGCGACCACGATCCGTACAACCGATCGATGGGCATGTCGCTCATCGTCGAGAACGACGGCTTGCGCTCCGGCGCTCGCGTCAGCGCGGGGTCGAGTCGCGCGCGTTCCCAGTCGCGGAGCCGGTCGCCCATGCGTCCGACTCTAGCACCGGGTGGCGTCAACGCCCGCCGAAGGCGTCGATGGCGGCCTGGATCTTGGGGTCCGGCAGGTCGTTCGTGATCACGAC
>DATBMM010000278.1:0-7771 GCA_036554825.1 Candidatus Limnocylindrales bacterium | reverse complement strand
AGGGCTCCGACGTCGACGCGATCCGCACCGGGATGACGGCACTGGCCGAGACCCTGCAGCGGGTCTCGACGGCGGCCTACCAGGCGTCCGCGTCTGAGACCGACCAGAACGGGTCGGGTGAGGGCGAGGGGCCGGCCGGTGAGGGTGGCGAGCCCGGCGACGGCGCCGCTGCCTCCGGCGAGGCCGAAGGCGAGGAAGCCGTCGAGGGCGAGTACAAGGAGGTCTAGGCTCGCCGGCCGCGCCGCCGGCCGCGCCGCCGGCTTCGGCGCGCGGGCCGTTGGCTTCGAGCGGCTCGAGGGGCCGCTGGCTTCGAGCCGCGGGGCCGCTGGCGGCGGCGGCGCTCGTCGCTGGTCGCCGAACTTCCCGTCAGCGGTTCGCTCCACCGACCATTGCCCACAGATGCCTGGTCATCGGCTCGCCTGTGCGGGCCGATGACCGAGGGTCACGTCAGGTTCGTGCGTGAACGGCCCTGGCGGCGGGCCCGGGAGACGTCTTTCATCGGTCGATGGCTGTCTCCACGAGCCGATGACAAGAAGAGCAGCCCTGACAAAGTCCCGGTCGGGTCTCGCAACCAAGCGTTGACCTGCACGTTCCGTGCCGGAAACGCGTTCCGGAATGTGGCCTCATGCAGGCGGACGCGGCGTCTCGCCGTGCTGTCCTCGGGGAGGACCATCAGGCGTGCGACTACTCTCGGGATCCAGCCGCGCTTGCGGGCGATGTCTGGCGCCAGGCGGACCTTGCGATCGATGGTCATCAAGGCCCCACCGAGGTCCGGGACGACGGACTTGACCTCGACCACGAGCAGGGTCCCGGTCGACGGATGGAAGGCAAGCAGATCGATGGAGCCACGTTCGCCGAAATGGTTGAACGAGACTTCGGTGGCGACTTCCCAGCCCAGGCTCCGGAGGATCTGGACGAGACACTCGACGAGCTCCGCGTGCCGAGCGTCACGCATCCGATCGAGGGCTTCCCCGTGAAACAGGACCCGGATCGAAAGGAAGCCGTCGAGTGCCGCGACGACGGCGACGGCGTCCTCGATCCGAACGGTCCCGGCCCGTCTGGACTCGAGGGTCATCACCACCCAGCGCGAGACCCGAGCCTCCACCGCGAGACGGCGCTGTGACCATCCCCGTCGACGCCGCAGCAGTCGGACGTCTCCCCCGATCCGGGCGCCATCCATGGCCGGCCAGTCTGGCGGCGGGCGCGTACCTGCCCGTTACCCGCCACTCGACTGGCACTCACCTGGGAGCGCCGGCTCACCCGGGCCTTAGCCGAGGAACAGATCCACGCCTGGGGCGATGGCCATCGCGACGATCACGATCACGTAGGCGGCGAACAGCAGCACGCCGGCCGCCAAGTGCAATCGGACGTTGATGCCCATGAATGCCATCAACCCATACGGGTTGTCGTAGTTCGGCGTCAGCCCGGTCGACACGCGTCGCGCCAGCGGGATGGTCAGCAGCATGAGCAGGGTGGGGACGGGTAGGACGCCCGCGACCACTCCCACCACCACGGCCAGGTACGCGGCGATGACCGCCACGTTGTAGCCGGTCACCACCGCCGACCGCGAGAAGCGGACCGGCAGCGTGCGCTTGCCGACATGCGCGTCGCCGCGGCGGTCGGGGATCTCATTGACGTACAGGATCAGCGCGACGAGCAGGGCGATCGGGATCGACGCGACGAACGGCTCCCAGGTGAGTGCCCCGCCCGTCTGGACGACGTACGCCCCGAGCAGCATCATTGGCCCGAACCCGAACGCGACCGCGACCTCGCCGAGCCCGCGATACACGAACTTGAGCGGCGGCGCCGTGTAGCCGAGTGACACGACGAAGCCCACGACACCGATCGCCAGCAGCGCCGGCGACCCGTGGGTCGCGAGCAGGACCAGCCCGACCAGCGCGGCAGCCACATAGAACCCGGTCGCGATCGATGCCATCTGCCGAAGCGTCACCAAGCCGTACTGGATGACCCTCGAGCCGCCGCTGAACTGTGTCGGCGTGACGTTCGCGTCGTCAGCGCCCTGGATCGAATCGAAGACGTCGTTCGCGACGTTGAGTCCGAGCTGGACGAAGGCCGCGCCGATCACGGTCAGTGCCGCCGCGGTCAGGTCGAAGAAGCCGTGGCTCGCCGCGATGGCGATCCCCAGCAGCACCGGCACGATCGTGGCAGTCAAGAACGGCAGACGGGTCGTCCGCAGGGCGAGGAACCCGAACGACAGCTTCGGTTTGACCGGCGTCCCGCGCTCGGCGGACAACGCGTCGAAGTAGCGCCGCGACCGCGGCACGGAGCGCTCGGAGTACTCGAAGAACGGGGTCTCGGTCTCGTCCCAGCCCCAGGCGCTGTCGCCGGCGAGGGTCAGGACCCGGGCCATGGTGTCGGGACGGATGCCCGGCGACACGCGGCCCCACACCGTCACGTGCCGCCGCTCGTCGTAGCCGTAGCCCGGCTGTGGCCGGATATGCGATCCGGTCAGGGACACCGGGCGGTCGGTCGGCACGCTGAGCCCGGCCGGCGGCGCGAATGTCGCCACCCGGTGGGCCGCGTCGATGGAGGCCTGGACCGCCACCGACACGGGGTAGCCCGACTCCTCGACCCACGAGCAGATGTGGAACGGATAGGTCGCCAGCTTCTCGAAGCCGGCTCGGGCGGCGATCTCCGGCGTGGAGCGCATCACGCTGCCTCCTTCCCGAGGTCGGTCACGTTCGGCGTCGCCGAGGTGTCGCCGTCGCTCCAGTACAGGACGCGGCGCGGCGTGATCTCGATGAGGGCTCGTTCGAAGAACAGCGGCAGGGCGACGCGAGCCTTCAGGAACGCGACGATCGCCGGTTCCTTGGCCGACCAGATGGGCAGCAGCCGCTCCCATCCGCCGTGCGGGTCGTCGGCGATGACCCGCGCGATCCCCTGGACCGTGACGCGGTCCGTCCGGCCGCCGACGCTCACCGGGTCGGTGACCGACACCGACACCCGCGCGTCCCTGCCGATGTGCTCGAGCTTGCGACTGAACAGCGTCGATGACGTCATGTAGATCCGCTCGCCGTCCCAGAGGGGGATCAGGGGATAGGTGATGGGTCGACCCTTCGGATCGACCACCGTCAACTCCGCGACGAGCGCCCGTTCGAGCAGCTCGGCGGCGGGGGCGGGGATGGTCATGGCCGGCTCCTGGAGCTCCTGGTGGTGGGGTTCGATGCCTCCACGCCGATCATACCAGATGATGCTACCGCTGTGTAGCACGTTTTCTTGGAGCCTGCAGCCGATACGCCACGACGCGGCCGGCGCCCCGGGGGTACCATGCGCGCCCATGTCCGACACGCTCGTCGCATCGAGCGCGCCCGATATCGGTGCGCCATCGACCGCGCTCATCCACGCCCGCGGGCTGACCAAGAAGTTCGGTGAGTTCACCGCCGTCGATGCCATCGACTTCGACGTGGCGCCCGGCGAATCGTTCGGTTTCCTCGGACCGAACGGCGCCGGCAAGACCTCGACGATGCGCATGATCGGCTGCGTCTCGCCGATCACCGCAGGCACGCTGCGCATCCTCGACCAGGACCCGGAGCGTGATGGTCCGCGCATCCGTGCCCGTCTCGGCGTGGTGCCCCAGCAGGACACGCTGGACACCGAGCTGACCGTCCGCGAGAACCTCGTGCTGTACGGTCGCTACTTCGGCCTGAGCCATGCGGAGTGCCGCCGGCGAGCCGATGAGCTCCTCGAGTTCGCCCAGCTCACCGAACGGGCGGGGGACCAGGTCGAACACATGTCGGGCGGCATGAAGCGCCGTCTCACGATCGCCCGCAGCCTCATCAACGAGCCCGAGCTGCTCCTCCTCGACGAGCCGACCACCGGCCTCGACCCCCAGGCACGGCACCTGTTGTGGGACCGCCTGTACCGCCTCAAGCAGCGGGGCGTGACCCTCGTCCTGACCACGCACTACATGGACGAGGCGGAACAGCTGTGCGACCGGCTCGTCGTCATGGACAAGGCCAGGATCGTGGCCGAGGGCTCGCCGCGTTCGCTGATCGAGCGGTACTCGACGCGCGAGGTGACCGAGCTCCGCTTCGCCCCCGGCGTACAGGAGACGCTCGACGGCCAGCTCGAGGGCCTCGCGGAGCGGATCGAGCGCCTGCCCGATCGCGTCCTCCTCTACGCCGATGACGGAGAAGCGGCCGTGGCCGCTGCCCACGCCCGTGGCCTGCAGCCCGAGACCGTGCTCGTGCGACGGTCGTCACTCGAGGACGTGTTCCTGCGCCTGACCGGGCGCTCGCTGATCGACTGATGACGGCCGCCGTCCGCCCGTTGTCGGGGATCGGCCGCGTCTTCGAACACCGGCTGGTCATCTACCGGCGCACGTTCCGGGCGAGCCTGTTCAGCTCGTTCCTGACGCCGGTCATGTTCCTGGCCGCGATGGGCGTCGGCCTGGGCGGCTATGTCGATCGCTCGACCGATCCGGTCCTCGGCGGCGTGTCGTATCTCGCGTTCCTCGCACCCGGGCTGCTCGTCGCCACCTGCATGCAGGCCGGGGCGTTCGAGGCGACCTTCCCGATCATGGCCGGGCTGGTCTGGAGCCGCGTCTACCACGCGATGTTCGCCACGCCGATCACGCCGCGCGACATCGCGCTCGGCAACATCCTGTGGTTCGGCGCCCGCATGCTGCTGATCGCCAGCGTCTTCACGATCGTCATCGCGCTGTTCGGGGCGGCGGTCTCGCCGCTCATCGTCCTGGCGATCCCCGTCGCCGCCCTCACCGGCCTGGCGTTCGCGACGCCGATCGCGGCGTTCGCCGCCACCCAGCGCACCCCGGAGCGCTTCGCCGCGATCTTCCGATTCGGGATCATGCCGCTGTTCCTGTTCTCGGGCACCTTCTATCCGATCGAATCGTTGCCCGCCTTCGTCCAGCCGCTCGCCTGGCTGACGCCGCTCTACCACGGTGTGGTCGTGGCTCGCGGGCTGTCGCTCGGGACCATCGGTCAGTCGCCCACGATCGAGCTCGCCATCCTGCACGTGGCGATCCTCCTTGCGTTCATCGTGGTCGGCGCCGTGCTCACGGTGAGCACCGTGCGCGCCAAGCTGCTGCGCGGATGACCGCGCTGCCGCTCACCTCGGTCCTGCTGATCGGGAGCCGCCGGTCGCTGCGCCTCGTCGAGCGCAACCTGTTCGTCTACAGCCACACGTGGATCGTGCTGCTGTCCGGGTTCTTCGAGCCGCTGTTCTATCTGCTCAGCATCGGTTTCGGACTGGGCGCGCTCGTCGGCACGATCCCAGGACCCGGCGGCGAGCCCATCCCCTACCAGCTGTTCGTGGCCCCGGCGTTGCTGGCCAGCGCCGCGATGAACGGGGCCATCAACGAGAGCACGTTCAACTTCTTCTTCAAGCTCAACTACAACAAGACGTTCACCGCGATCCTGGCGACGCCGCTGTCGGCCGGCGACATCGCGGTCGGCGAACTCATCTGGGCGCTCATCCGGGGCGGCCTCTACGCGATCGGCTTCATGGTCGTGCTGGTCATCCTCGGGCTGGTGGTCTCGCCATGGGTCGTGCTCGCCGTGCCGGCGGCGCTGCTCGTCGGCTTCGCGTTCGGGGCGGTCGGGATGGCCGCGACCTCGTTCATGAAGACCTGGCAGGACTTCGACCTGATCCAGCTCGTGGTGTTGCCCCTGTTCCTCTTCTCGGCCACCTTCTATCCGATCGAGACCTACCCGGAGACGATCCGGGTCATCGTCCAGCTGACGCCGCTCTACCAGGGTGTCGACCTCATCCGCTCGCTCACCGTCGGCGCCATCAGCCCGATCCTCCTGTTCCACACCGCCTATCTGCTCGTGGTCGGGTTCGCGGGGCTCTTCGTCGTCTCACGCCGGCTCGACAAGCTGTTGCTGACGTGACGGATCGGGTCGCCCTGGCGGCCCTGACCGCGGAGGTCGTCGCCTGTCGTCGCTGTCCACGGCTGGTCGCGTGGCGCGAGCGGGTCGCGCGGGAGAAGGTCGCGCGTTTCCGCGACGAGACGTACTGGGGCCGGCCGGTGCCGGGGTTCGGGGACCCCGATGCGCGCATCCTGCTCGTCGGGCTCGCCCCGGCCGCGCATGGGGGCAACCGGACGGGACGGGTGTTCACCGGCGACGCGTCGGGCGACTTCCTCTTCGCCGCCCTCCATCGAGCCGGGCTCGCCGACCGCCCGACGTCCGTCCGCGCCGGCGACGGGCTGACCCTGACCGACGTGTACATCGCGGCCGCCGTGCGCTGCGCGCCGCCAGACAACAAGCCGCTGCCCGAGGAGCGTGACGCCTGCGCGCCGTACCTCGTCCGCGAGCTCGGGATCCTCCGTCGGGTCTCGGTCGTGGTCGGTCTCGGCGCCTACGGCTGGGATGCCGCGCTGCGTGCGATCGCTGCCAACGGCCACCGACCGCCGGCGAAGCCACGGTTCGGCCATGGCGCCGCCGTCGGCGTGGGTCCGTACCGGCTGCTGGGCACGTACCACCCCAGCCAGCAGAACACGTTCACGGGGAAGCTGACACCGGCCATGCTCGACGACGTCATCGTCGCGGCCAAAGCCGCGGCCCTTTCGTAGACTTTCGCCTCGATGGCTACGACCGAGCGCGATCTGTACGAGGTGCTCGGCGTCCCGCGCGGAGCGAGTGACGCCGAGATCAAGCGCGCCTTCCGCAAGCTCGCCCAGCAGTGGCACCCCGACGTGAACAAGGACCCCGAGGCCCCGGTGCGCTTCAAGGAGGCCAGCGAGGCGTACCAGATCCTGTCCGACCCGGAGCGGCGCCAGCGCTATGACATGTTCGGGCGGGCCGGCGTCGACGGTGGGCCGGCGGGTGCCGGCTTCGAGGGCTTCGGCGGGTTCAGCGACATCTTCGATGCGTTCTTCGGCGGGGCCGCGACCGGGTCGGCCCGGCGTGGCCGGCCCCTCGCCGGGTCGGACCTGCGCTACGACCTGCGGATCACCTTCGAGGAGGCGGTCTCGGGCACCGAGAAGGAGATCGAGTTCCGGACGCTCGACCGCTGCGACGCGTGCGAGGGCTCCGGTGCGGCACCCGGCACCTCGCCGACCACCTGCCCGCAGTGCGAGGGCCGGGGTGAGGTGCGGACCGTCCGCCAGACGATGCTCGGCCAGATGGTCAACGTCAGTGCCTGCCCGCGCTGTCGGGGCGAGGGCAAGATCGTGGAGTCCAAGTGCCCGACGTGTTCCGGCGAAGGCCGCGTCGAACGCAAGCGAACGCTTCGCGTGACGATCCCGGCCGGGATCGACGAGGGCCACCAGATCCGACTCACCAACGAGGGTGAGGTCGGGCCGCGCGGCGGGCCGCCCGGATCGCTGTACGTGGCCGTCCATGTGGCGCCGCACCCGAGCCTCCGCCGCGACGGGACCGAGCTCTACTACGAGGCGCGCATCTCGATCGCCCAGGCCGCCCTCGGCACGACGATCACTGTGCCGACGGTCGACGGCGACGAGGAGGTCGAGATCAAGGCCGGCACCCAGCCGGATACCGCGATCCGGTTGCGGGGCAAGGGCGTGCCGCACCTCCGCCGATCGGGATCTCGGGGCGACCTTCATGTGCTGGTGGACGTCGAGGTGCCGCGCAAGCTCTCCAAGAAGCAGCGCGAGCTCCTCGAGCAGTTCGCCCGCGAGTCGGGCGACGCGGTCGCCGGGCCAAGCGGCATCCTCGACAAGCTCGGGTTGGGGTGACATCCCGCCGCTCTCGGCCCGCGAGCGGGGTCACGCCCCCGACCGCCTGGCTGGAGCTGGCGATCGAGGCTGATCCCGAGGCCGTGGAGG
>DATBMM010000274.1:0-3914 GCA_036554825.1 Candidatus Limnocylindrales bacterium | reverse complement strand
GGCGGTCGCCCGGGCGCAGGCCGCCCGAGGGGCGATCCCGGAGTCGGCACTCCAGGCGATCGAGAAGCGCGCCACGGTCGACGTCGAGCGCATCGCCGAGATCGAGCGGACGACCGACCACGACATCATCGCGTTCGTCAGCCAGGTCGCCGAGTCGGTCGGGCCGGAGGGGCGCTATCTCCATCTCGGCCTGACCAGCAGCGACGTCGTCGACACCGGGCTGGCGCTCCAGCTCCGGGCCGCCGGCGCACGGCTGCTCGAGGACCTCGATCGACTCGTCGAGGTGCTGGTCGCCCGCGCCCGGGCCGAGGCCGACACGACGATGATGGGTCGGACCCACTCGGTGCACGCCGAGCCCACCACGTTCGGGCTCAAGGTCGCCGGGTGGGCGTTCGAGATCGACCGGGGCCGGACGCGGCTGGCGGCGGCCATCGACGAGATCGGGACCGGCAAGATCTCCGGGCCGGTCGGCACGTACAGCCATCTCGACCCCGACATCGAGATCGAGGTGCTGGCAGCGCTGGGCCTCCACGCGGATGCGGCCAGCAGCCAGATCGTCCAGCGCGATCGCCACGCGGCGCTGCTCACGGCCATCGCCATCCTCGGCGGCAGCCTGGAGCGCATCGCGACCGAGATCCGCAACCTCCAGCACACCGAGATCGGGGAGGTGCAGGAGCCCTTCAAGGTCGGCCAGAAGGGCTCCAGTGCGATGCCCCACAAGCGCAACCCGATCATGTCGGAGCGGATCTCGGGTCTCGCCCGGCTCCTGCGCGGCTATGCCGCGACGGCGCTCGAGGACCAGCCGCTCTGGCACGAGCGCGACATCAGCCACTCGAGTGCGGAGCGGGTGATCCTGCCTGACGCGACCATCCTGCTCGACTACATGCTCGTGCGGATGACCGGTCTCATCGAGGGCCTCGTGGTCCGCTCCGAGCGGATGCGCGAGAACATCGCCCGCGGACTCGGCCTGCACGCCAGCAGCCGGGTCCTCGTGGCGCTGGTCGAAAAGGGTGGCATCGGGCGCGACGAGGCGTACGCGATCGTCCAACGCGCCGCCCTGCGCGCCGCCGACGAGCGCGCCCCGCTGCGCGAACTGCTCGCCGTGGACCCGGTGGTGGCCCAGAAGCTGCCGTTGGCCGACCTCGACGCCTGCTTCGACGAATCGACGTTCCTGCGCAACGTCCATGCCGTGATCGCCCGCCTCGACACGCTGGTCCCGGCCGCCCCGACCCCGACGGAGCCCACCCATGCTGACGGCTGACCGGTTCGTCCGGTCGGGCAAGGTGCGCGATCTGTACGAGTTGCCCGACGGCCGGCTGCTGCTGGTCGCGTCGGACCGGATCAGCGCGTTCGATGTCGTCCTGCCGACCGAGATCCCCGACAAGGGCCGTGTGCTGACCGGGCTGTCGCGGTTCTGGTTCGCGCGGACCCAGCGGATCATCCCGAACCACCTGCGCTCGGTCGCCGTCGACCGTCCGGAGCTTCGCGGTCGGTCGATGATCGTCGAGCGCGTCGAGGTCATCCCGTTCGAGGCGGTCGTCCGCGGGTTCCTGGCCGGATCCGGATGGAAGGCCTACCAGGCGTCGGGGAGCGTCTGCGGGATCCGGCTCCCGCGCGGCTTGCGCGAGAGCGACCGGTTGCCGGAGCCGATCTTCACCCCGGCGACCAAGGCCGAGGCGGGCGCGCACGACGAGAACGTCGACTTCGACACCATGGCCGGCGCGATCGGTGGCGAGTTGGCCGAAGGCGTCCGCGCCAAGGCGCTCGAGCTCTACCGTGAGGCGTCGGTGATCGCGGCGGCCGCCGGCATCCTCATCGCCGACACGAAGTTCGAGTTCGGTCACCGACCCGGGACCGACGAGCTGATCCTCATCGACGAGGTGCTCACCCCGGATTCGTCGCGGTTCTGGGACGTGGACGAGTACGAGCCCGGCCGCCCGCAGGCGAGCTTCGACAAGCAGTTCGTCCGCGACTGGCTCGAGGCCCAACCATGGGGCAAGACGGCGCCCGGGCCGGCTCTGCCCGAGCCGATCGTCGAGGGCACGCGCGAGCGGTACGTCGCGGCGTATCAGCGCATCACCGGAGCCAGCTTCGATCGCTACCTGCGGGAGGACGTCATCGCCCCATGACCAGTCATCGGTACGCCGTGAACGTGACCCCCAAGCCCGGCATCCTCGACCCGCAAGGCCGCGCCGTCGAGGGCAGCCTCGACCATCTCGGGATCGCCGGCGTGCGCTCGGTCCGGGTGGGCCGCCGGGTCGAGCTCACCGTGGATGCCGCCGACGAGGCGGCGGCGCGTGCCGTGGTCGAGCGCCTCGCCTCCGAGCTGTTGGCCAACCCGCTGATCGAGGCCTACGCCATCGAACCCATCGGGGCGGTCGCCTGATGCCGGTGCGCATCGGCGTCGTCGTCTTCCCGGGCAGCAACTGTGACCGCGACACGCTCCATGCCCTCGAGCTGGCCGGTGCCGAGCCCGTCGCCCTGTGGCACGAGCAGGCGTCGCTGGACGGGGTCGCGGCGGTCGTCCTGCCGGGCGGCTTCGCGTACGGGGACTACCTGCGCGCCGGCGTGATCGCCCGGTTCAGCCCGGTGATGCGCGCCGTGGAGGCCTTCGCCGGTGACGGCGGTCTGGTCCTCGGGATCTGCAACGGCTTCCAGGTCCTCGCCGAAGCCGGGCTCGTGCCCGGGGCACTCCTGCGCAATCGGGGGCTGCGCTTCCTCGGGCGGGACGTGCGCATCGCGGCCGAGCGCATCGACACGCCGTTCACCCACGCCCTCACGGCCACGGGCGAGCCGTTGCGCATGCCGATCGCCCACGGCGAGGGCTGCTACTACGCTGACGACGCCACGCTCGACGAGCTGGAGCGCGACGGCCGGGTGCTGTTCCGGTACGTCGACACCGTCGGCCGGCTCGCGGCCGAGGAGGATCGCGACGCCAACCCGAACGGGAGCCTCCGTGCCATCGCCGGCGTCCTGAACGTGGCCGGCAACGTCGCCGGCCTGATGCCACACCCGGAGCGCGCCTCGGAGCGCATCCTGGGATCGGACGACGGGAGGCCGATCATCCGTTCGCTCGTCGAGAGCGCCGCCCGCGCCGCGGCCGGCGACCGACCGCTCGAGCTGGCCGCGACGCGATGACCGTCGCGGAGTCGCGTGGGGCGGTGGTCGAGCCCGAAGCGGTCGAGCCCCTCCATCGCCGGCTCGGCCTGACCGACGAGGAGCTCGCCGCGATCCGCGATCGCCTGGCCGGCCGCGAGCCCAACGAGCTCGAGCTGGCGATGTTCAGCGTGATGTGGAGCGAGCACTGCTCGTACAAGAGCTCGAAGCCGCTGCTCCGCACGCTGCCCACTGGTGGCGAGGGCGTCGTCGCCGGTCCCGGCGAGAACGCGGGGGTGATCTCGATCGGCGACGGCCTGGCCGTGGCGTTCAAGATCGAGTCGCACAATCACCCGTCGGCCGTCGAGCCGTACCAGGGCGCGGCGACCGGCGTCGGCGGCATCCTCCGCGACATCTTCACCATGGGCGCCCGACCCGTCGCGGTCCTCGATGCGCTTCGGTTCGGCGATCCGGCTGACGCCCGGACCCGCCACCTCGTCGACGGGGTCGTGCGGGGTGTCGGCGGCTACGGCAACTGTGTGGGCATCCCGACGGTCGGTGGGGAGCTCGTCTTCGATCCCGCGTACCAGGGCAACCCGCTCGTCAACGTGATGGCCATCGGGATCCTGGAGGAACGGCACCTGACGCGGGCGGTCGCGCCGGGCCCGGGCAACCTCGTGGTCCTGTTCGGGTCGACCACGGGGCGTGACGGCATCGGCGGGGCGTCGGTCCTCGCGAGCGCGACGTTCAGCCACGACGACCCGTCGAAGCGGCCGTCCGTCCAGGTCGGCGACCCGTTCGCCGAGAAGCTGCTGATC
>DATBMM010000236.1:0-3925 GCA_036554825.1 Candidatus Limnocylindrales bacterium | reverse complement strand
AGCGGGCCGGGTCCAACGCCGGCATGGCCCACTTCATGCAGGTCGTCATGCACCAGGGCCCGTTCACCGCGGAGGCCGCGGCCGCTCCACCCCCCGACCCGGCCATGTTCGGCATGCCGACCGAGGACGACGGGACGCGGGGCGATCTGATGCTCGGCCACAGCGTGCTCTGGCTGACGAGTTACGAGCCGGACTTCGAGGCGCTCAAGCGCGCCCCGACCCGGATCGTCGTGGCCGTGGGCGAGACGTCCCACGGTGAGCTGGCGCAGCGCGGCGGCGAGGCCGTCGCCGAGCGCCTGGGAGGCCAGGTGACGCGCTTCCCCGGCGATCACGGCGGGTTCCTCGGTGGTGAGTACGGCCAGACCGGCGAGCCGGACGCGTTCGCCGCACGGCTCCGCGAGGTGCTTGCGACGTCCTAACCGTGCGGACGGCCGGCATCATCGCCATCCACAGCGCCCGCCGCAGGCCTGCGGCGGGCGCATCCGTTCCTCCACTGCGACGTCGCTAGCCGACGGTCTCCGGATCCGGAGCGTAGAAGGCCGTGGTGTTGGCGACGCCGCGGGCGGCGACCTCAGGGTCGGCGCCGGCCGCCCGGTTGGCCTCGCCCCAAGCCTCGCTGCTGCGCGTCGCGAACTCGCGGCCTTCATCGGACAGCTGCCACGCGACCGGGTCGTCGACCGAGCCACCGCGCAGGTGCAGCGTCAGGCCGAGCAGGCCCTGCTCCCAGCCCACGCCGACGGCACCCGGGCCGTACTCCGCCCAGCGGTCCTCCGGCACGATCGCGCTATGGATCAGCTCGAAGCGGGTCCCACCGTCGACCGACGAGAGCCGCACCTCGACCTCGGAGATGTCGGCGTCGCTGGCCGGCTCGCCGTACACCCAGGTCACCTTGAGGCGGTTCGGCCGGTCACAGGCGACGATCTCGCCGCCGGCGTTGCCCTCGAACTGATAGCGGCCGCCGATCCGGTAGTCACCGCTGAGCGGCAGGAACCAGCGGCTGATCCGCTCGGGGTCGGTGAGCGCGTCCCAGACGTCATCGATCTCGGCGTCGTAGTCGCGCTGCAGGCGGACGGCGGTGCCGGGACCGGCCGGGAGCTGGGCCTCCCTGACCTCGCGACGAGCGGCCTCCATCTCGCGGGCGATGTCGATCATCGTGGCTGGTCTCCTTTCGGACGGCTGGCGGTGGACGTGGCGGCAAGGCGCCGCTGCCGCTTCCCGCGCGCGAGCTCGGTCGCGAGCGAATCGAGGCGCTGGCCCCAGAAGCGGCGGAAATGGTCGAGCCATGCATCCAGGTCGCGGAAGGGCCCCGCGTCGACCGCGTAGAGGCGGCGCGTCCCCTCCGGGCGGACGGTCGTGAACCCGCTCTCCCGAAGCACCTTCAGGTGTTGCGAGACGGCCGGTTGCGAGATGCTGAACTCCGCCTGGACGACGGCCGTGATCGCGCCCGAGGTGAGCTCACCGTCAGCCAGCAGCTCCAGGATCCGGCGGCGGACCGGGTCCCCGAGGACATCGAACGCGTGCACGCCCGTCAGTCTAAAAGGCGTAACTTATATAAGTCAACCCTGATACCACCCGACCGTGCGCGCAGCCGTTCAGCTCATCGGCTCGAGCACCACGACCGCGGTCTCGCGCGAACGCCGGCGGGCATACGCATCGATGCTGCCACCCCAGCCGTTGTGCTCGTCGAGGAGACGCCACAGCCGATCACGCTCCGCCCCGTCGGCGGATCGGGCCCGGACCCGCCGGGTCCCGTCCTTGAGATCGACGAACGCCTCGGGCCGCGCCACGAGGTTGAGCCACCAGGCCGGCTCGGGGTCGGCCCAGCCGTTCATCGCCATCGTCACGAGGTTGGGCCCGTCCTCGAAGTACGCCAGGATCGCGACGCGTTCCTGGCCCGTCCGCCGGCCGATGGTCCGCAGCCGCATGTAGCCCTCCTTGCCGGGGCGCGCCAGGGCGAGGCCGCGGCGCCCTCCCGTGAAGCGATGGATCGCCCGATGGACGATCCAGGCCAGGCGGACGACCCAGCGCGGCGGCAGCCAGGCGCGAGGCTCTCGAGTGGACACGGTCATGGCTCGCTCTCCATACCTACGGTGTAGACCTACGGCGTAAGTATGCATCTACAGTGTAGGTCGTCAAGAGGGACCGGGGTACACTTGCGCCATGCCGAGACGGACCGCGATCGACACCACGCGCCGCGCGCCGCGGACGCAGCCCTCGCTGACGCGCGCGCGGATCCTGACCGCCGCCGTGGAACTGGCCGACCGTGAGGGTATCGACGGGCTGAGCATGCGCAAGCTCGGGCAGGCACTCGGCGTGGATCCGATGTCGCTCTACAACCACGTCCGCGATAAGGACGATCTCCTCGACGGGATCGCCGACGCCGTGGTGGCGGAGATCGAGCCGTCGAGCGACAGCGGCGGTTGGAAGGCGACGCTGCGTGGGACGCTGCTCGCCGCTCGGCGGACGATGCTGCGCCACCCGTGGGCGGCCGGTGTCCTCGAGTCGCGTGTGACACCCGGCCCCGCGACGATGCGCTATATGGAGATCGTGCTGGGCACGCTCCGTGACGGCGGCTTCACGGTCGACCTGGCCCATCACGGGCTGCACGTCCTTGGCAGCCGGACGTTCGGGTTCAGCCAGGACCTGTTCGACGACAAGGCGGAGCCGATCCCCGATACGGCGCAGTTGACGGCCATGGCGGAGGCGATGGCTGCGGACTTTCCGCACATCGCGGAGCTGGCGATGGCCGTTCGGCACGAGGGCGGACTCGGCGGCTGCGACGACGATGTCGAGTTCGAGTTCGCGCTCGACCTGATCCTCGATGGCCTGCAGCGGCTCCGCGAGCAGGCCGACGACCCCGATCGATCGCAGGTCGAGCGCTCGCTCACTGCCTGACGCCGCCCGGCAGGGCACGAAGGGAACAGGCGGTTCGGCCCTTGGCGGCCTGCACGCGATGCTCGACGATCTGGGAGCGTGACGGCGTGTGTCGTCGCGCGGGGTCGGACGAGGAAAGACGATGTTCTTCCCGATCACGGAGTGGGCCAGAGCCTTCGCTCTGACGATCGTCATCGAGGCGCCGATCGTCTGGGTCATGCTTCGACCCGCCACATCCGACGCCATCCGGTTCGCCGTGCTGTTCATCACGGTGAACCTCGCGACTCACCTCGCCGTCTGGTACGTGCTGACCCAGCCGTTCCTGATCGGCACGCTCGAGTACGCGGTCGCTGCCGAGAGCTGGGCGATCGCCGCGGAAACCCTCTTCTATGCCGTGGCCTTTCCAGCGCTGTCCGCTCGCCGTGCGTTCGTCGTCGCGACTGCCGCCAACCTCACGTCCTTCTTGGTCGGGCGGATCGTCGTCGAGCTTTGGCCCGACCTCCTGATCTGAAGCCCGGGATAGGAGCGCTACCATGCCGCGCCATCGAGTGGATCCAGACCATCAGAACAGGACCATCAGTCGACTCGCCGGCCTCGGGATCGCCGTCCTGCTGGTCGCGAGCTGTTCGAGCGCGGAGTCGACGGCGTCACCCTCGACCTCCGCCGTGCCATCGCCATCGCCATCGAGCGCTCCCCCGCCGACGGCCTCGCCGGCGCCGACGCCGACGGCGTCACCACCCAGCCCGAGCCCCAGCTCGACCGCGCTGACGACCGGTCGGTGGGTCGCGTCCGGGGACGTGACCCGGACCATCCCGTACGCCGAACTCGTCGCGCTCCCGAGCGGCGGCGCGATGCTGCTCGGCATCGAGACACAGGAGCACGGCGATGACGTGACGTCGAGCATGGCCAGCGAGTGGTGGGAACCGGCCGAGGGAACGTGGCGTGCGACGACGCCGCTCCCGCGCCTGCGATCGTCCTTCGCATCGGTCGCGCTCCCCGACGGTCGCGTCCTGGTCGCCGGTGGCTACAACGAGCGCGACGCGTCCTATTC
>DATBMM010000203.1:0-5088 GCA_036554825.1 Candidatus Limnocylindrales bacterium | reverse complement strand
GGCGCGCCCTGGCGCCCGGGCACGGTGTTCCACCGCGAGACGCAGCGAGGCCCCTCGACAAGCTGACGGGACCCTCGCGCCCAAGATGGCCCGCCGTGGTGGCGGGCCATCTCTATGCCTTGAGGTTCGGTTCGATGCCTCAGGCAGCGCCTGCGACCGTGCCGCTCGTCTTCGGCACCTCTCGGACGATGAGCACCGGACAGGGCGCGTGATGAGCGACGTAGTCCGACACGCTGCCCATCAGGAGCCGCCCGATCGTCCCGCGATCGTGCGCGCCGACCAGGACCACGTCGACACCCTCGGCGCTCGCGGCCTCGACGATGGATTCGCCGGGCTCGCCTGTCCAGACGAGGAACGTCACCGCGACTCCGATGGCCTGGCCGCGCGCCACGAGCCGTTGCGCGATCGCTTCGCGCCTCTCGCGCACCTGATCGACCCGAGCGACGTATCCGCCGCCGGGGATCACGAGCTCGCGCGTGTCGATCACGCTGACGATGAGGAGCGCGGCGTCACTTCGGCGCGCCAGCTCGAATGCCCAGTCGGTGGCGAGGCTGCTCGTCGGGGACAGGTCGGTGGCCAGGAGGAGGCGCCTGACCTGGGGCCCTGCGCCGGGCGCGAGGTTGGAAGGGAGACCCGATCGCATGCTGCGGAGTGTCCGTGGTGCGACGGATGACCGAAAGTGACCTTCGGCCCCATGTGGTGGGCCGCGTGGCCTCGGCCGCGACCGTCGGCTTGATACGCTGCGGCAATGACCGAGCCACGAGCGGTCGAGGCCGCGACCCTCGACGAACGCGGACGCGCCGCGGTCCAGGCGCTGAGCCGCGCGATCGGCGGGATCGCCAGCGTCCTGGCAGTCGAAGGCGTCCTCCAGCTGATCGTCGACCGGGTCCGCGAGCTCGTCGGTGCGCGCTACGCCGCGTTGGGCATCCTCGCTGACGACCGGCGGCGGATCGAGCGCTTCATCACCAGCGGCATCACTGTCGAGCAGCGCCGTTTGCTGGGCGACCCGCCGCAGGGCCATGGTCTGCTCGGGCTCATCATCAAGGAGGGCCGCTCGCTCCGGATCCCCGACATCGGCGACCACCCGGAGAGCTACGGGTTCCCGCCGAACCATCCACCGATGACGACGCTGCTCGGCGTGCCCGTCCGACTCAAGAACCGGACGATCGGGAACCTCTACCTCACCGACAAGGGCAACGGTGAGGAGTTCAGCGAAGACGATCAACACCTCGTCGAGCTCTTCGCAGCACATGCGGGTGTCGCGATCGAGAACGCTCGCCTGCACGAAGCCGTCCAGTACCTCGCTGTCGTGGATGAACGAGAGCGCATCGGCAAGGACCTCCACGACGGGATCATCCAGACGCTCTATGCCATCTCACTCTCCCTGGAAGACCTCCCCGACCTGATCACGCAGGATGTCGAGCAGGCGACCCGAACCGTCGATCGGGCGATCGACACGCTGAATGCGGCGATCGCCGACCTGCGCCAGTTCGTCGTGGGCCTCCGCCCTCAGGACGTCGACCAGGCGGACTTCTTCGGCCTGCTCGCGGCGCTCGTCGACCAGGTGCGCCAGAACAACGTCGTCGAGGTCGAGCTCGACATCCCGGATGAGCGCATCGACCTCCCGGCCCATACCCGCGGCGAACTGCTCCAGATCGCACGGGAGGCCTTGTCGAACATCGCTCGGCACGCCCATGCCACGACCGCGCGGATCATCGTTCGACGCCTGGGTGACCGCCTCCACCTCGAAGTCGCGGATGATGGTGTCGGCTTTGACGCGTCGCCGGGCGTGCCACAGGGGCATCTTGGCCTCGCGAACATGCGTGATCGGGCGGCAGCGCTCGGCGGCTCGTTCGAACTGGGGAGCGGCGGTCCAGGGACGACTATCATCGTCACCGTGCCGCTGCCTGATGCCATCGATGGCGCCGCGCCCGAGGAGGGGTCCACACGTGACATCGCCTGACGAAACGGGAACATCGCCGGCTCGCCAGTTGCGGCTGCTGGTGGTGGACGACCACGAGGTCGTCCGCCAGGGCCTGGTCGCGCTGCTCGATCGGCGCCCGGGATTCCAGGTGGTCGCCGAGGCCGGGACGGTCGCCGAGTCCATCGAGGCGGCACGCCGGTTCCAGCCCGACATCATCGTCATGGATGTGCGATTGCCCGATGGCTCCGGCATCGAGGCGTGTCGAGAGATCCGTGCCGAGCTGCCTGAGACGAGGGTGGTGATGCTCACCTCGTACCCGGACGACGACGCGGTGCTGTCGGCGATCGTCGCCGGCGCGTCGGGATACCTCCTCAAGCAGGTCCGCGCGCGAGATCTCGTGGCTGCGCTCGAGAGCGTGGGCCGCGGCGAATCCCTACTCGATCCGGCGGTCACCGAAAAGGTCCTGGAGCGGGTGCGACGGATCGCCTCGGGGACGTATCAGGACGAGCTGTCGCAACTCACGGGGCAGGAGCAGAAGATCCTGATGCTCGTCGCCGAGGGCAAGACCAACAAGGAGATCGCTGCCGAGGTCTTCCTGTCCGACAAGACGGTCAAGAACTACGTGAGCTCGATCCTCTCCAAGCTCAATCTCGAACGACGGGCCCAGGCGGCCGCCTTCGTCGCGAAGCACCGCTCCGAACACCCGAGGTAGAGCTCCGTCCATCCGAGCGGTCCAGGCGTATCTGGGCGGTTCCGGGCGGTTCTGGGCGGTTCGGCATGTCGGCGTCACGTGTCGAGCGCCCGGATAAGGCCGAAAGCAGTCCTGCTTCCGCGACACGCGGCACTGGGTCCCAGCACAACGCCCACCGACGATTCGATCGAGACGCATCTGTGCGTCTGGAAAGGAGGTAGTCAGGTGGAACTCGCCATCACCCTCGGGCTCGGCGGGTGGATCCTGCTGATCGTCGGAGCATTGGTCTTCGGCGTCGTCGCCCAGTTCATCGGTGAGGCACGCACGGGGTATGAGTGGCTCGTCGACGCGATCGCGGCCGGAGTCGGCGCGCTGATCGGCAGCGAGTTCATCGTCGGGATGCGGACCTTCCAGCCGGTCTGGGACGGGCTTGCGCTCGTGCCCGCGCTGGTCGGTGCCCTCATCGTCGGCGTGATCTTCGAGTTGGCGACCCGATATCTCACGGGTGGCACGTACACGGCCCATCGGCCCATGTCGGCGTGACCGCGTCACGCTGACGGTTCTGACGGCCCGCCGGCCGCGCCGGCGGGCCGTCGCTTGCCAGCCGGCCCGTGATGTCCGGGCCATTCGGCACTCGCGACTTGAGGCCGTGGCCGCGCACCATCGGGATGGAGGTCGAAGATGCGCGCGATCGTCGTCTACGAATCGCATTGGGGGAACACGGCCGCCATCGCGCGGGCGATCGCCGATGGCATCGGACCGGAGGCGGCCGCGATAACGACCGACCAGGCGACGCCCGATGTGGTCTCGTCGGCTGACATGGTCGTCGCCGGGGCGCCGGTGGTCGCGTTCAGGCTCGCGACCGACGCGATCCGCGATGGCCTGTACAAGGAATCAGGCGCGCCGAAGACGGCGGACACCCTCCATCCGTCGATGCGGTCGTGGCTCGAAGCAGTGCCGGCCGGCCATGCGCCGGTAGCGGCCTTCGAGACGCGCTTCCGATTCTCCCCGGGCGGCGCCATCGGCACGATCACCCGTGAGCTGGAGCGAGCCGGCTACCGGACACTGGCCAAGGGACAGAAGTTCCTGGTCAGTGGCAAGTTCGGCCCGCTCAAGGCGGGTGAGCTCGAGCGGGCTCGGCGATGGGGGGCCGAGCTCGCGACGGCTGCCCAGGACGGACGGCCTTCCTGAGCAGCCGGGACGGGCCAGGGTCTCGTATCCCGCCCTGGCCCGTCGTTCGCAGGGTAGAGTCGCATCGATGCGCGTAGTGACCGCGGCCGAGGCCGTCTCCTCGATCGATAGCGGCGACCAGGTCTACGTCCACTGCGCCGCGGCGGCTCCGTCGGTGCTGCTTGATGCGCTCGTCGAGCGTGCCCGCGCCGAGGACCTCCGCGATATCAGCGTCGTCCATCTCCATATCGAAGGGCCCGGGCCGCACCTCGCGCCCGACATGGCGCGCCACTTCCGCCATCGGGCGTTGTTCATCGGGCCGAACGCCCGAAAGGCGGTCGAGGAAGACCGCGCCGACTACGTCCCGGTCTTCCTGTCCGACGTGCCGCATCTCTTCACATCCGGTGCGCTCCACCTCGACGCCGTCCTCGTCAACGCCACGCCGCCAGATAGCCACGGGTTCTGCTCGCTGGGCACCTCCGTCGAGGCGATCCATGCCGCGATGCGCGCCGCACGGACGGTCATCGTCCAGTTCAACCGGTCGATGCCGCGGACGCTCGGGGAGAGTTTCATCCACATCAACGACATCGATCTGGCCGTCGAGGTCGATGTGCCGCCATACGAGCACCCGATCGGCACCATCGGCGACGTCGAGCGGCGGATCGGCGCGTACGTCGCCGACCTGATCCCCGATGGCGCGACTCTCCAGTTGGGGATCGGTGCGATCCCGGCCGCGACCGCGCTGTTCCTCCGCGAGAAGAAGGACCTGGGGATCCACACCGAGATGTTCACCGACTCGGTCGTCGACCTCGTCGAGGCGGGCGCGGTCACTGGCAACGCGAAGGAACGCAACCGCGGCAAGATCGTGACCGCGTTCATGCTCGGGACGAAGCGGTTGTACGACTTCGCCCACGACAACCCGATGGTCGAGATGCGCTCGGTCGACTTCACGAATGACTCGGCGGTCATCCGCTCCTTCCGTCGGATGATCGCCATCAACTCCGCGATCGAGGTGGACCTGACTGGACAGGTGGTCGCTGATTCGATCGGGAAGCGTGTGTACTCGGGAGTCGGCGGGCAGATGGATTTCATCCGCGGAGCGGCTCTCGCGCCGGAGGGCCGCGCCATCATCGCCTTGCCATCCACGGCCGCCGGCGGCACCGTGTCGCGGATCGCCGCGACGCTCCAGCCGGGGGCCGGCGTCGTCACGACCCGCGCGCACGTCAGGACCGTCGTCACTGAATACGGCGTCGCCGAGTTGTTCGGGAAGAGCATCGACGAGCGCGCGGAGGCGCTCATCGCC
>DATBMM010000162.1:0-4879 GCA_036554825.1 Candidatus Limnocylindrales bacterium | reverse complement strand
GGCTGTTCCGTGCGGCGGGCGAGCGAGGGACGTGCCGCGTCGTGTGCTTCTCGCCGCGTCACGACCTGACCCTCGCCGCGATGGATCCCGGCGATGTCCGCCGCGTCGTCGACGTCTGGGCCGAGCAGACCGCGGAGCTGGGCCGGGCGTGGCGCTGGGTCCAGGTCTTCGAGAACCAGGGTGCGGCGATGGGCGCATCGAACCCACACCCCCACGGTCAGATCTGGGCAGCGTCCAGCCTGCCCGCCGTGCCGGCACGCGAGGACGCCGCCCAGCGGGCGTTCCTGGAGCGGACGGGTCGGTCGCTGCTGGGCGACGTCGCGCGGATCGAGGCCGACGGACCGCGGGTCGTCGAGGCGTCGCAGCGATGGTTGGCGATCATCCCGTTCTGGGCGGTCTGGCCGTTCGAGACGCTGATCCTGACGCGATCGCCCGTCGCCCGCCTGCCGGACCTCGACGACGCGGCGCGCGATGAGCTGGCTGGCGTCCTGATCCGCCTGCTTCGTCGGTACGATGGCCTGTTCGACGTGAGGTTCCCGTATTCGATGGGCTGGCACGGCGCCCCGTATGAGCCCCACGCGGCGACCGATGCGTGGCAGCTCCACGCGCACGTCTACCCGCCCCTGCTCCGCTCCGCGACCGTTCGCAAGTTCATGGTCGGCTACGAGCTGCTGGCTGAGCCACAGCGCGACCTCCTCCCGGAGGAGGCGGCCGAGCGATTGCGGGCCGTGTCCCTCGCCTAGCGGAAGGGGCGCCCCCAGACCAGCAGCCCGGCCGCGGCGCCGAGGACGATCACCAGCGCGCTCGCCGGGCCCCACCCGAAGGCGGCGAACACCAGGCCGAGTAGCCCGCCGACGAGCAGCATCGCCTGGCCACCCGCGACCGACCGGTCGGGGAGCGTCGGCGTCTCGGGATGCATCGCACGCCGTTCACGACGATCCCAGTCGTGCCAGCGCGCCAGGCCGACCTTGGCGAGGGCATAGAACAGGCCGATCGTCACGGCCAGGCCCAGTAGGACAGGCCCGAGGCTGGCCAGGATATCGGCCAGGGCACCCAGCGGCAGCCAGTCGAGCACCGCGCCGAGCACCGCCCCGAAGGCGGTCACCGGCCCGGACACGATCTCGTGGCCGGGGATGCGGTCCCACACCGCCACGACGGTGTGGCCGGCGCGCGTCAGGCGCCGGTCGCCTGTCGCCTCAAGCAGGATCAGTGCGACGCTCGCCCCGATGGCCGCCAGCGAGCACAGCCAGCCCCAGGCGGCGAGGGCCGACACGCGCTGCCGTCGCCAGACGATCCGCCGCGTCCGGTCGGTGCGGTCGCGATAGAACCGCGAGGCGGAGACATCTCCGAGGGCCGCATCAAGGTGGCGGACCAGCGGCACGAGGAAGCCTTCCGGGTTGGCCCAGTACGAGCCGTGGTCGGTCAGCACGTTCATCTCGTTCGTCACCGGCCGGGACTCGACGAGGATGGTGTCCGGCGGCGGTGCGGCTGACGGTTCGCCGGGGAGTGCCACGGGCGCCTGGACCAGCCACGGGACTTCCCCAGGGTCGCCCGTCTGGACGGGTGTGGCGTTCGCGGACGGGACGGCGGACGGCGTCGGCGGCGCCGCGACGGCGATCCCGCCCCTGGCCGGCAGCGGTCCCGCGGGCGCCGGGTCGTACGACGCCCAGACGTCGACCCAGCGCAGACCCGGTCGGAGGCGGGCCAGGTTGGCGACCAGCCGATGGCCCGGGGTGATCTCCTGGACGTCCGGGTCGGCCGCCAGGCGCCAGGCGAGCCCGAGACCCTGGCCGAGCGTGATGAGCTTATCGACGCGCAGGTGCGTGTAGGCCGGGTCCGCCAGCGTCTCGAAGCTGACGAGTGCCCCGCCGGAATGCGCGACGATCACGATCGCGTCGCAGTCGTCGTCGATGAGATGCTGGATCGACCGGGCCAGCCTCGCTCGGACGTTGGCCGATTGGATAGGTTCGTCGAGCAGCACCGGGAGGTCGCCGAACCAGTCGATGAGGAAGCTGTCGATCATCCGCCTCGCCGCGAAGTCGCGGACGACCGGGATCGGGACGCGGCGCAGGAGGTCGTAGCCCGCCAGCGCGGTGGCTCCGGCACCGCCGACCAGCCAGCCGACGGGTCGGGCACCGAACGTCAGTGACTGGACGCGGTCGAGCCGTTCGGCCAGTCGCCAGTCCAACGGTGGCACCCCCTCGCCGATGACGTCTGTCGCCTGGGCCAGCTCGTGGAGCCGCCCGGATCGATCGCGATAGCCGGCCGCGATGCCTCGGACGACGGTGCCCATCCGGCGGCGCAGATAGTCGATCGTCCGGCCGAGGCTCGGCGCTCGCAGGTCCGAGGCCCACCACGCCTCGGTGACGACCCAGGTCGTGGCGGGTACCCCGGCGTGCTCCGGGACGGCGATCTCGAGGTACGGCGGGGACGCGGCGTTGAAGGTGAACTCCGCTCGCCAGACCGGATCGTCGACACGATCGGCGGCAGGCTCGGGATCGACCGTCTCGTTCTGGCGGGCCTGGTCGGCGCGCCAGTCGGCCAGCAGCTCGACGATCGGGCCCGCCCAGTCGAGGAACGTCTCCGTCGGAGCCTGCGTGCCGATCCCGTGGACGAAGACGACACCGGTGCGCCGGGCGACGCCCTGGGGAAGCCTGGCCGCCGGCGGCGCATGGCGCGCCGAGCGCGCACCCTTGGTCGCCGCGGCGTCGGAGAAGACGGTCGGCTGGTCGTCGCCTCGCCGCTGCATGGCCGCGACTCTAGCATCGGCCCAGCCGCGCGCCGACTACCATGCCGGGCATGTATCTCGATGCGATGGAGTTCCTCGAGGAGGAGCGCGATGCGTGGGCGCCGTACGAGGCTCTCGCCGAGCTGACCGACGATCAACTGAGCGCCCCGATCGACGGCGCCCACGGCTGGTCGGGCCGCGACCTGATGGCGCACATGCTCGCCTGGCAGACGGTCTCGCTCGACGCCGCCAAGGAGCTCGCGGTCGGCGAGACCAGCGCGACGATCGCTCGGGTCGATGCGGACTGGGACGCCCGCGGCGGAGAGGTCGTCAACGACGAGATCACCCGCACCTGGGCGGCGATCCCGATGGACGAGCTCCGCGAGCGGTTCCGGACGCAGCCCGGTGAGCTGCGCGGCTACCTCACGGTGGTCCCCGAGACGCGCTGGATCAAGCATCCGGCGCATCTCAAGTCATTCCATGACGAGACCATCGACCACTACGCCGACCACACCGACGACCTCGCGGCCATCCTGGCTGCCGCTCGATCGTGACCCTGCGCGAGATCCTGGAGGCAGCGGCCGACGAGACACCGGATGTCGACACCGGGACCGACTCCGAGGGTGCGTCCACGTGGTCGACGCGCGGGACGGCGTTCGCGCTGCTGTCCCGCGATGGGTCGACTGCCTCGTTCCTGCTCGACCCGATCGTGGCCGGTGCGGCCACCCGGACGCCGGACGTGGCACGGTCGGCGCGCGGTGTCGGCTGGGTCGACATGCGGCCGCGGGTCGTCGACGGTCACGTCGCTGACCGTGCTCGGGCGTGGTTCTTGTCCGGCCATCGACGGCTCACCGGTCCGGGGGCGTAGCGAGCAAACGAGGCTGTCGCTCTCAGCGACATGTCGGTCCAGGCGACGGTTTGGCGATGAACGCGCACCGCCGACCGCCCTGGATGCCTCGTTCCGTGATCTTGGTGATCGGCCACGCACGGCTGTGCGGATCCTGCCGCTCACGCCGACATGTCGCTCACGGCGACATGTCACTCCCAGTGACGCATCTGCTCATGAACGCCCACGCTGCCTCGCCCAGGGATGCAGGTCGGTGGGCCTGATGCGCGGCCTCAGCGCCGCACATGGAACGACCCCGGTCGGATGACCGGGGTCGTGACGTTCGAGTGAGCCGCGGCTACTCGGTCGCGGCGGTCGCGAACTCCGTGAGGCCGAACTGCATCTCGAGCTGCTCGAGCGGGCGGAAACCGACCACGCCCTGCGGCTGAGCGCCCGGCTTGAAGAACGCGATCGTGGGGATGCTCATGATGTTGAAGGCCTGCGAGATGCGCGGGTTCGCGTCGACGTCGACCTTGACCACGTCGACTGCACCGTCGTACTTCTCGGCGAGCTTCTCCATCTCGGGGGCGACCATCTTGCAGGGACCGCACCACGCGGCCCAGAAGTCGACCACGACCGGTCGCTCCGCCTTGATGACGAGCTCCTCGAACGTGGCGTCCGTCGCGTGCTTGATCTCCGCCATGTGTTCCTTTCTCCTCTCGCTGGGGGGCGAGTGCCCACGTGGGGCGAGGTGCCTGCTCGGTCCGACCTAGCGGGCGATGTCCTGGATGAGTCGATATGCCTCGAGGACACGGCTGTCCGTGAGGCGGTAGAGGATGGTGTTGCCGTCGCGCCGGCTCGTCACGAGACCGGCCCGACGCAGCACAGCGAGGTGCTGGCTCATGTTGGGCACCTGACAGCCGACCCGGGTGCTGAGGTCGCTGACCGAGAACTCGCCGATGGCGAGCGACTCGAGGACACACAGGCGTTTGGGGTCGGCGAGGGCCCGGCCGACCGCGGCGTAACGCTCGCGATCGATCTCCGCCGAGACCGGCAGGGTGTCCAACACGACGTCCACTCTATCAGTGTTTGCGCAAACACGCAAGTAGACGGGTGTTGAAGGCGGGCGGGTCACCCGCGGTGGCGTTGGCGTTGCCGCCGGTCCGCCGCCCGAGGTCATCGACTGCCGCCTCGGAGATCTCGAACGCGACGCAGGTGTCGGCCGGCGTCCCGGGGCGGAACCTGGTCATCGGTCAGACCCAAGCCGCGTGCGATACTCGGCCGCATGGCCGACCTCGTGAGCCCCGCCGCGGAGGAGGTGCTCG
>DATBMM010000128.1:0-7412 GCA_036554825.1 Candidatus Limnocylindrales bacterium | reverse complement strand
GACCGGTCGACCAGCGGCCACAGACGGGCTGTCTCGTCCGGGTCGATGACGTGCCCCTCGAGACCCCATGACTCGGCGAAGTCGCGGCGTCGATGCAGCTCGGCGAGGCGCTCCGGGGTGAGCGCCAGCTCCAGGCTCCCGACCGGGTTGAGGCACCACCGCCCGTCGAGCTCGAGCGACGCTGCCTTGGCGACCGTGTACATCGCCATCCCCTGCAGCGTCTTGGAGGCGTTCGTCTGGAAGATGATCCCCGGGGCGTGGCTGGTCGATCCGCCCGTCGTGAAGAGGCGTCCCTGCTCGACGACCGTGACGTCCGTCCAGCCGCGCAGGACGAGCTCGTCCGCGAGCGAGCAGCCGACGATGCCGGCTCCGATGATGACGACGCGTGGGGTCGCGGCCATGATGCCGGTCAGGATACGGGCCACACCCTCGGGAGGGGGTGGACGGCTTTCCGCGGGACCTATACTCCGAGCCGACGCCGCTCCCTCGGGAGCGGTGCGCCACCTGGAGGGGTGATGGCCATCGACCCCGGCGTCACCGGCGAACCGAGGACCCTCGAAGATCCGCTCGCGGAGTCGCTGCGGCTGGTCGAGGTCGCCGATGCGCATGGCCTGACGCTCCGGCTCATGGGCGGGATGGCGGTCCGGGCCCACGCCCCACGCTGGCCGGCGCGGACCCGCCGGACCGAGGTCGACCTGGACTTCGCCACGACGTCCAAAGACCGGTCGGCGGTCTATAAGCTCCTCGAGGCGGAGGGCTACACGCCGGACCGACAGCAGAACGCCCTGTTCGGCCAGAAACAGGCCTACTTCGTCGACGTCCCGCGCAGGCGCCCGGTCGATGTCCTGGTCGACGCGCTCGAGATGTGCCACCGGATCGAATTCGGGCAGCGTCTGGCGAAGTCGCGACCGACGCTGCCGCTGGCTGAGCTGCTCCTTTCGAAGCTGCAGGTCGTGAAGATCAACCGCAAGGACGTGCTCGATGCGCTGATCCTGCTGGCCGAGCACCCGCTCGCCCAGGACGATGGCGTCGACGCCCTGCACGGCCCGGGGTCGATCAATGTGCCCCGCATCGTGGCGACCACCTCGAACGACTGGGGCTGGTGGCGGACCGTGACCGGCAACCTCGACAAGCTGGACCAGTTCCTCGCGACCGACGTCCAGCCGGAGGACCTGGACCTCGGCACCGGCGAGCCGGTCAAGTTCGATCCGGGTGCCCAGGTGGCGGCGCTGCGGACGGCGATCGAGGGGGCCCCGAAATCGACCAGGTGGAAGCTGCGAGCGCGGGTCGGCGACCGCGTGACGTGGTACGCCGAGCCCGAGGAGATGGAGCACCGAGCCCTATGAGGATCTTCTTCGCGACCGACGTCCACGGCTCGGACGTGTGCTGGCGCAAGTTCCTCAACGCCGGGGCGTTCCACAAGGCCGACGTGCTGATCATGGGCGGCGACATGACGGGCAAGGCGATGGTCCCCATCGTCCGGAAGGACGGCGGCTGGGAGCTGACCCTCCAGGAGCAGCGCCAGCGGCTGTCGACCGACGAGGAGCTGCAGGCGATGGAGAAGCGGATCTCCGACCGCGGCTACTACCCCGTCCGGCTCGAGCAGGACGAGCTCGAGGCGTGGAGCGCCGATCCCGCCCTCGTCGACGAGCGCTTCAAGGCCGAGATGCTGGGCAACGTGGAGCGCTGGATGGCGCTCGCCGACGAGCGGCTGGAGGGCAAGGGCATCCGCTGCATCGTCTCCCCGGCGAACGACGACATGTTCGAGATCGACCCGATCATCGCTGCGGCGAAGAACGTCGAGCTCGGCGAGGCCAACACGATCGGGCTGGACGGGTGGTCGCTCGTCTCGACCGGCTGGGCGAACCCGACGCCCTGGAAGACGTTCCGTGAGCTGCCGGAGGACGAACTGCGCGCCCGCATCGATGGGCTGGTCGAGAAGGTCGACGATCCGAAGCGGTCGATCTTCAACTTCCACGCGCCGCCGTATGGCTCGAACCTCGATTCGGCTCCCCAGCTCGACGAGGAGCTGAAGTACGTCGCCGGCGGCCAGGCCCTCGTCCCGGTCGGCTCGAAGGCCGTGCGCGACGCGATCACCGCCTACGGACCCGCCCTGTCGCTCCACGGGCACATCCACGAGGGTCGCGGCGCAGTGAAGATCGGGCGCACCCTGGCGGTCAATCCGGGCAGTACGTACGAGGACGGCGTGCTCCAGGCGGCCATCGTCGACCTTGACTCGAAGAAGGGCGAGGTGAAACGGTATCTGCTGATCAACGGCTGACGACGCACACGGGGGGCAGGCATTAGGGAGAGGAGGGAGTCATGGCATCCGCCACGGGTGAGACGCCCGTCACGAGCGAGGCACCGTCGCTGTTCCTGAGAAACGCGACGGGTCTCGTCAAGGGTTGGTCCAGCTTCGACGCGTTCACGTACTCGTTCATGTCGGTCAACCTGGTCACGCTGGGGATGTTCTACAGCCTGGCGGTGTTCGCCTACGTCCCGACCGCGTCGCCGGTGTTCTCGATCCTCTTGGCGGCGGTCGTCGTCACGTTCCTGGCCATCGCCTATGCCGGTCTGATCGCGGTGATGCCACGTGCCGGCGGGGATTACGTGTGGCAGACCCGCGTCCTGGACGGGATCCCGGGCATCGTCACCGGCGCGATCGTCGGTGGCGTCGCGTTCTTCCTGGTCGCCAACGCGCTCGGGCAGACCGGGCTGGCATTGATCGCCGGCATCGTCGGGCTCGTCGTCGGTGGCTTCATCGGCACGATGCGCGGCGGGATCGGCTTCGTCCTTGCGGCCACCGGCTGGTGGTTCATCCTCGCGATGTGGGCCCCGATCTACGGGGCGATCCTCAAGATCGAGTTCTTCCAGCCGCTCGCCGCCCTGCTCGGCATGAGCGGCGGCGTCGAGTTCTTCGGCTCCGACACAGGCACGCTCGTCGTGTCGCTCATCGTCATCGCCCTGACGTCGGGCCTGGTCGCCCTCGGCATGGCCGGCTACGCCCGCATCCAGCGGATCTGCCTGTATCTCGGGCTGATCGGCTTCGCGATCATGGCGATCCTCATGCTGGTGTCGTCGCAGGACCAGTTCCGGGCCGCGTTCGACACCGCGAACCAGCGGATGTTCGGCGTCGCCGGCGCGTACGACAAGACGCTCGCGGATGCCGCCGCGAACGACGCCTTCGTCCCGACGTTGGCACCGCTCGACCTGGGCCCGGACCTCGGGGGGTCGGTCACCGCGGCGGTCATGATGCTGCCGTTCATGCTGTTCTGGATCCTCTACCCGAACTGGGGCTCGACCCTCTACGGCGAGGTCCGCGGCTCGGGTGATTTCCGCAAGGTCCTGCGCGGGATGCTCGGAGGGATCTGGGTGACGGCGATCCTCGCGATCGCCTTCGTGCTGCTTGCGGCGAAGACGTTCGGCTGGGACTTCTTCAACGCCACGAACGTCAACTTCATCAACTGGTTCTACGGGTACACGACCACCGATCCGACCGTCCCGATCTGGAGCTACCCGCCGTTGCTGGCGTCGTACCTCATCGATGTCCCGCTCTTCCAGATCGCCATGGTCGTCTTGTTCGGCGCGTGGTTCCTGGGGTGGTCGGGGACGCTGTTCCTGTCGTCCACGCGGATGATCTTCGCGGCGGCGTTCGACCGGATCCTCCCGGAGCGCGCGGCGCAGGTCTCGGAGGGTCGCGGCGTCCCGGTGACGGCGCTCCTGTTCATCATGGTCCCGGCCATCGTGGTCAGCGTGATCTACGCCTTCTCGGCGGACTTCCGCGCGCTGACCCTCGACGCCACGCTCGTCATCGCGGTCACGTTCCTGGGGAGCACGGTCGCGGCGACGATCCTGCCGTGGTGGAAACCACACATCTTCGACAATTCGCCGATCGCCGGGCTCAAGGTCGCGATCAGCGTCTCGAGCCTGATCATCTCGGCGGTCCTCGCGTACGTGATCTACCTGTGGCTGTCCGACCCGCTGTACGGCATCGGTGTGGGCAATGCCAACTCGATCATCTTCCTCGGCGTGCTGTACGGGCTCGCCGCGATCGTCTATGTCGCGGCTCGACTGTATCGACGCTCCCAGGGCGTCGACCTCGACGCGATCCACGCGGAGATCCCCGCCGAGTAGCCGGCGTTCCGGAACCGCGACATCGAGCGCCCGGGCACCGCCCGGGCGCTCGATCCACGCGGAGATCCCCGCCGAGTAGGCGCCACGTCGCCCGGCGGCTCGCCGGCACTCCCGCCGAGTCGCCACTCGTGTCACTGAGGCTGACATCGTCAACCTGAGTGACACGTTTCGACACAGCCGTGCGTGACCGATCGCCCAGACGACAGGTTCCTGCATCCTGGGCGGTCGGCCATGCGCGTTCATCGCCGAGGCGACACTGGGGTTGACATCGTCAACCTGGGTGACGCCGCTCCCTGCGCGCGCCCGCCCCGCGCCGGCGCTACCCCGAGAACCAGCCGCTCGGGCCTGGGGCCGTGTTCTCCCAGATGTGCTTGGCCTCGCGGTACTCGTCGAGACCGCTCGGCCCGAGTTCCCGGCCGATCCCGGAACGCTTGAACCCGCCCCACTCTGCCTCTGGCAGGTACACGTTGTAGTCGTTGATCCACACCGTGCCCGCCCGCAGCCGCGCGGCGACGCGCTGTGCGCGCGGACCATCCGACGTCCACACCGCGCCGGCGAGCCCGTACTCGGTGTCGTTGGCGAGCGCGATGGCCTCCTCCTCCGTCGTGAACGGCTCGACCGTCAGCACCGGCCCGAAGACCTCCTCTCGCACGATCCGCATGTCGCGACGGACACCGGCGATGACCGTCGGCCGGTAGAAGAAGCCGGCCCGGAGGTCCGGATCGTCGGGCCGACGACCACCGGCGACGATCCGCGCGCCGTCAGCGACCGCCCCCTCGACATAGGCCTCCACCTTGGCCCGATGCTCGGCTGAGATGAGCGCCCCGGCTTCGGTCCGGTCGTCCGTCCCGCGGCCCAGGCGGATGCGATCCGCCCTCGACGCCACCGCCTCGACGAACCGGTCATGGATCGGTGTCTCGACGATCGCCCGGCAGCCGGCCGAACACACCTGCCCGGAATGCACGAACGCCGCGGTCAGCGCGTTGTCGACTGCGGTGTCGAAGTCGGCGTCCGCGAAGACGATGTTCGGGCTCTTGCCCCCCAGCTCCAACGCGACGCGCTTCACGTTGACGGCGGCAGCGCGCATCAAGGCCCGCCCCGCCTCGATGCCGCCGGTCAGCGAGATCAGGTCGACGAGCGGTGAATCGGCCAAGGCCTGACCGACCCGTTCCCCGTCCCCGAGGACCAGGTTGACGACGCCCCGCGGGAGACCGGCCTCCTCGAGGAGTCGCGTCAGATGGATCGCCGTGAGTGGCGTCAGGTGGGCCGGCTTCAGGACCATCGTGCAGCCGGCGGCGAGGGCCGGTGCGACCTTCCACGACAGCTGCAGGAGGGGGTAGTTCCACGGCCCGATGAGTCCGCAGACCCCGACCGGCTCGTACACGACCCGGCTGACCGCGGTCGGGACGCCGCTCGCGACTCGGCGCCCCGTCTCCTCGACCGCGAGGTCGGCGTAGTAGCGGAAGACGCGGACCACGTCGCCGACGTCGATCCGGCTCTCGCGCAGCGCCTTGCCGGTGTTCATGGTCTCGGCCCGTGCGAGGTCCTCGAGGTCGCGCTCGAGCAGGTCGGCGACCCGGTCGAGCAGCGCGGAGCGTTCCGCCGCGGACGTCCGCGGCCACTCGCCGTCGTCGAAGGCGCGGCGGGCGGCGGCGATCGCGGCCTGGACCTGCTCGTCGGTGGCGACGTCGACCTCGGTCACCACCGAGCCGTCGCTCGGGTCCACGACCGGGCTGCACGTCCCGTCGCCCGACGCGACCCACTCGCCGTCGATGTAGAGGCTCGGCACGATCCCTTGCTCCTCCTGCCCAGCGGAGCGCGAGGATGGCGCGGCCCCCGAGAGGGGTCAAGCCGCGGTGCCACGGGCCGGGCCGATGCCGGGTATCCTCCGCGGGCACGTCACAGGCAACGAGGGGTGGAGGAGGGACGGCATGGGCGCGCTCCCGGCGCGAGCGGACGTCGTCGTCATCGGCGCGGGCATCGTCGGCAACAGCATGGCCTACCACCTTGCCGAGCAGGGCTGGCGTGACATCGTGCTGCTCGACAAGGGTCCGTTGCCAAGCCCCGGCGGCTCCACAGGACACGCGTCGAACTTCATCTTCCTGACCGACCACTCCAAGGAGATGACCGCCTTCACCGTCGACAGCGCGCGGCAGTATCGCGACCTGGGGGTGTACGACGAGACCGGCGGCATCGAGGTCGCGCGGACGCAGGAACGGATGGCCGAGCTCACCCGGCGGATGGCCTCGTCGGCCTCCTGGGGCATCGAGGGCACCCGGCTCCTCACACCCGCCGAGGTCAAGGAGATGGTCCCGTTCATCGACGAGAGCGTGATCCTCGGCGGCTTCTACTCGCCCGGCGTGGGCATCGTCGACTCGCTCCAGGCGGGCACGCTGATGCGCGAGAAGGCGCAGGCGATGGGCGCGCTGACGGTCGCGGCGGGCGTCGAGGTCACCGGCATCGAGGTCGTGGACGGCCACGTCCGGGGCGTCCGCACGGACCAGGGCGACATCGCGGCCGAAACGGTCGTGATCGCCTGCGGCGTGTGGAGCCCGCGGATCGCGCGGATGGCCGGCGCGTCCATCCCGCTGACACCGGCGGTCCACCAGATGATCGACATCGGCCCGGTGCCGATGTTCGAGCACACGACCAAGGAGGTCGGCTTCCCGATCGTCCGCGACATGGACACGAACATGTACGAGCGGCAGCACGGCACCGGCTTCGAGATCGGGTCATACGCGCATCGACCGATCCTCATGGACGCCGACGACATCCCGTCGATCGAGGCGTCGGCGCTGTCGCCGACGATGCTGCCGTTCACCCAGGAGGACTTCGACCCGCAGCTGGAGGACTCGCTGGAGCTGTTCCCCGAGATCGTCGGCGACGAGTCGGTGGGCGTGAAGCTGGCGATCAACGGCCTGCTGTCACTCACTCCGGACGGCAACCCGATCATCGGCGAGACGCCCGAGGTCAAGGGCCTGTGGTCGGCGGCAGCGATCTGGATCAAGGAGGCGCCGGGCATCGCCAAGGCGGTCGCCGAGTGGATGACGACCGGCGAGCCCGAGATCGACCCGCACGGATCCGACATCGCCCGCTTCTACGACCACCACAAGACCGCGCAGCACATCGCGGCACGGGCGAGCGAGGGGTTCAACAAGACATACGGCATCGTCCATCCGATGGAGCAGTGGGCCTCGAATCGCCCGATCCGGCTGTCGCCGGCCTATGACCGGCACGTCGAGCTCGGGGCGGAGTTCTTCGAGGCAGCCGGCTGGGAG
>DATBMM010000109.1:0-7255 GCA_036554825.1 Candidatus Limnocylindrales bacterium | reverse complement strand
GGTCGCGTCCCGCACGAATCCGACCAGCCGGTCCCGGCGACCCTCGGTGAGGCTGCGCTGCGGGGGCAGACCGTCGATCCACGGGGCGATCTGGTCCGGCGTGAGCACGGCGCAGTCGGTCGTCCGGCCGACGATGGGCTCCGCGCCGACGACCGCCGCGTAGACCTTCACGATGAAGTCGGCATCGTCGTGGGCCAGCCAGCGTCGGACGCGCTCGGCGTCGCGAACGGCCCGCTCGAGCGGGTTCTCGATGGTGATCCAGCCGCGGCGCAGACGGAGCTCCCAGCGGCCCTCGCGGACCCGCGTGACCCCCGCGGGTGGCAGCTCGCGGATGATCGCCGCCCCGAACGGCCCGAGGACGAGGTCGGCGATCGCTCGCCCATCGGGCAGGCTGATGCCGCTCGCGACGGTCAGATCGGGGCGATCGGCGAGGGCGCGGATGACCGTCGAGCGCCGCGGCATCCGTCCTCGAAGCGACCCGAGGATCCGGACCAGCCGATTGGCGCCCATGAACAGGAAGCCGGCCGGGGCGACGAGCGCGATCGCCCAGACGATGACCGCGCCCGCGGCCTTCAGCGGGTCGGGTCGGCCGGTCGGCAGGATGGCCTGGAGGGCGGGGGTCGCGATGGCGATGTAGGCGAGGAAGATGCCCCCGACGATCAGGACGGTGCCCAGCGCCGTCCCACCGATGAGGGGCACGAGGGGTGGGCGGGCGACAGGCCGGGACGGCTGGATGAGCTGCATGGGCGCCCATCCTCGACCGCACGCACCACCGAGTCGATGGGCGAACGGGGGTAAGCGCGCCGGCCGGTGGGACCACGTGCCCCACCGGACCGCACCGCAACGGTCTCCTCGGACGGTCCTCGTTGCCGCCGGGCACCACGGGTCGCCGGTCGGACGTTCGGGACCGGACCGCCGTACCATTGCTGGCCCCCTGCACCGTCAGCATCCTCCGGCCAGGATGCATCCCGTCACCCCAGGTCGAGACCCCCGAACAAGGCGACCAGGCGCCGGCCGATGGCCGGCGCGCATCGTCGCGTCGCTTGCCGCGCTCGCACTCGCGCTCACGGCGGTCGCCCCGGTCTGGGCGGACGGGCCGACGCGGTTGTCCAACGGCAGGGTCGACCCGCGCCAGGCGACCACGGCGACGAACGTCCAGATCTCGATCCGCTATCGCGACAGCAACGGCTCGCCAGCGCAATGGGTCCGGGTCGATGTGGGCGGCGCGACGCGGGCGATGACCAAGGGCGACGGCACCGATTGGGCGCACGGTGTCTACTTCCACTGGACCGGGACACTGCCCGCCGGCACTCACCGCGTCGAGCTCAGTGCGCGGAGCGTCGAGGGCAACGAGGCGGAGGACTACATCGGCACGGTCCGGGTCACGGCCGCGCCCACGCCGGCGCCGACTCCGACCCCGGAGCCCACGCCGCTGCCGACGCCGACGCCCAAGGCGACCCCGAAGCCGACCCCCAGGCCCACGCCGAGGCCGACGCCACGGGCCGCGCCCCGCGCGACCGCGAGGCCGACGCCCAGGCCGACGCCGAAGGCGACCCGGAAGCCGACCCAGGCACCAAGTCAGCCGACGGCCGCCCCCGCCGCCGTCACGTCGCCGAGCCCGTCCCCGAGCGCGGTCGTCCCGGGCGTCCGCCCGAGCCCGAGCGATGTCGCAGTCGTGGTCGTGCCGCGACCGACCGGCACCGCCGGGCCTGGGGGCGTGGCGTCGGTCGGCGGTGGCACGGGCGGATGGTCCGGGTCGGGATCCGGATCGTCCGGTGGAGGGCCGCTCGCTGCGCTCGCCGCCGGGCTCGACCTCCTGACGGGCGGTCGCCCGACCATCCCGCTCGGTCTCGTCGCGACGCTCGTGACGACGTCGGGGGTCGTGGGCGCGACACTCGCGTTCGGCCTGTTCGGCCGGCGTCGTCGCGACGACGGGCCGCCGGCACCGGATGACGTCCTCGCCCATGCAGCGGCAAGCCCGCTTGCGGTCGCGGCGACGGCGCACTACGCCGAGATCCCGGCGCATCGGCCCACGGCGGCGACCGCGGTCATCGACCGTCATCGCGCCGCGGCGCCGTCCGCGCCTCGCGCCGGGGGGCAGCACGCCGCGAACCCGCCCGATGTGCCGAACGCGCCCGGCGCGCCCAACGCGCCGAATCCGCACGATGCAGAGCTGTCGATGCCCCGCTGGCGTCGGCCATCGCTGATGCACGCGCGCAAGGCGGATCCGATCCGCGACGCGATCGAGGTGCCGCGCCTGACGTTCGACCACGGGCTCGTCGGTCCGCTCGACGGCCGCGAGCGCCGCATGATCCGCTACAACCTCGTCCGCCTCCTCGACATCCCCGACGAGCTGCGCGGGACCGAGGTCTCGTTCCTCGACCAGGGCGACGAGGTCCAGCTGCTCGAGAAGCGCGGCGTGTATTGGCTCGTCCTGTGCCCGGACGGCCGCCAGGGCTGGATCCACAAGATGACGCTCGGCGATGTCATCGGCGAGCCGCCCGTCCAGAGCGCGCCGACCGCGACGATGCCGATCGCGGCCGACACCTGGACGATGGGCGACGACGTCGACGGCGACGTGCTCGCGGCCTACCTCGAGAGCCGTCGGCGAGGCTGAGTCCCACCGGACCGGCGATCCGGTTCGCGGCGCAGCACGAGGATGTGCTGGTGCGCGATGTTCGGGACGAACACCCTCGGGTAGCCGTATGGCCGGAGCCGCGTGCCGGCCTGGTGCCAGATGAGATCGCCCTTGGGCACGAGCCCGGCGGCCTCGGCCCTGTTCGCGAGATCGGCACCGACGAACTGGTAGCGCCCGCCCTGGTAGGCATCGCGCACGATGACGAGGGCGTAGCGACCGACCTTCAGCACGCGCGCGATCTCCGCGAAGACCCGGCCCATGGCGTCGAGGAAGCTCGGATAGTCGGCGGCATTGGCGAGGTCGGCGGGTGCGTCGCTGACCATCGCATAGTCGGTCCGGCGGTTGGCGTGGACCTCCGCGAGCGGGCCGCCGGCCATCGTCAGCGGCAGCTGGATGTTGTACGGCGGGTCGGTGGCGACGAGGTCGACCGACTCGTCGGGCAGCCCAGGCAGGACCTCGAGCGCGTCACCGGTGCGCATCTCGAGACCGCTCGGGTGGAAGCCGCGCGGCGGTCCCGGATCCGCGGCGCCGAGCTCGGCGATGGCCGGGCCGCGGCCGTCGCGCTCCGCGGCAAGGGCCGCCACCACCTCCTCGTACACCGCCACCCAGCGCGGATCGAGCTCGATCCCCAGCGCCCGACGAGGGCCGCGCGCGATGGCCGCGCCGAGCAGCGTGCCGCCGACGCCGGCGAACGGGTCGAGGACCAGCTCGCCGCTCCGGCTGAAGAACTCGATGAGGCGCGCCATCAGCCGCGGCGGCTTGTTCGCGCCGTGCGCCTTGCGCGCGGCATGCCCCAGTTCCGATGGATAGGCGGTCGTCAGGACCGACTTCGTGAAATACAGCCACTCCTCGCCCGACAGCTCGTTGAGGGTGTTGTCGGGGTGCGGCGCGGGCCGAGGGTCGGTCACGCCCGCAGCGTACCCGGTGGGATGACTGCTTCGGTCGAGAGTGCGCCGCGGAGCGGATCCTATGGCGCGCTATGGCTCGCTGCGTGGGGCGGCCGGTCGGCGCCGTGGTGGCCCCCACCCGCCAGGTCGACGAGAGCGATGACCGTCGCCAGCACCGCGACACCGCCGATCGCAACGAGGGCGGATGCCCCAAGACCGCGGGACGGCTGGACGAGCCGGGATGGGGGGACGATCCTCGCCTCGGCGGCGAGGAGGACGACGATGCCCAGCTCGAGGGCGACCGCGACGCCATCGGCCGCCCCGATGGGTTCCGGTCCGTCGGCGAGGCCGGGCAGTCCGACGGTCCGTGACCAGGCCCAGGCCGCGATCAGGAAGGCGTTGCCGATGAGGCCCAGCCACGCCAGCCTCGTCGACCTGGACGACGCGATCCAGGCGCCCGCGAAGCCGACCTGGAACAACGCGGCCCAGTAGAACCCGAGCCCGAGATCGCCGAGCATCTCGACGTGCTCCGGGGCGGCGACCAGGTGGATCGCGCCGGCCGCCGCGGACAGGAGGCCGACCAGGACCGGTATCGCCAGCGCCGGTGCCGAGGCGTCGGACGGCTGCCCCGCGACTGACCAGCCAGGACGCTTCCTGACGGTGCTCCCGGCTCGACGCGCGAGCCACGCACGGACAAGGATGGCCGCGCCGCCCAGGGACAGGACGAGCGCGGCCAGGGTTTCGATCAGCGCGTGGCTGCCGTGGACGTCGTTCATGCGACGCCGTTCACGGGGTTGCCATGGCGGCGGCCTTCCGGGGTCAGACCGGGGCTGTCAGGCTCGAGCGGGCCATGTACGCCACGCCCAGGCTCACCACCGCGAGTGCGGCATGGATCACGTGGACCACGGCGTTGGCCGGGACGGAGAACAGGCCGAAGAGGGTGGGGCTGACCAGGACGGCGACGAAGATCACGACATACAGGATGCCGAAGCCCATCAGGGCGTCGACCTGTGTCTTGCCCCTGAGCCCGAACGCGATCCAAAGGGCGAGTACCCCGGTGCCGAGGTGCACCACGTTGTGCAGCGCATCGGTCGGGACGAGCGCCCCGCTGGCGGACCCGACCAGCGGCGTGCCCAGGAAGCCAAGCAGGCCTACCGCGACGAGGACGACGCCGGCGAGCGCGGACCAGGACTTGACGGTATCCATCTTCACCTCCTGCGCGACCGGGTAATGACCCGCATCGAGGATACGTGGTTCGGTCCAGTGTGGATGAAGCACCGGAGCTGCCGTGTACGATGCGAGGGATGCCCGCCAGGTACACGAGCGCGCGGTTCGTGGGGCGAGAGGACGCGTTCGCGAAGCTTGCGACCGTCATCCGATCGGCCGCAGCCGGCGACTCAGGGACGCTGCTGATCGACGGGACCGCCGGTGTCGGCACGAGCCGGTTCATCGACGAGGCGATCCGTCGCGTGTCCGGCCTGCAGGAGCCGATGGCGGTGATGCGTGGCGCCGCCTACGGGCCCGGGACGGACGCGCCGTACCAGCCGCTGGTCCGCGCGCTCCGCCCGACCCTCGCCGCCCTTCCCGACGACGACCTCGCGCACGTGCTGGGCACGGCGACCGACGAGCTCGTCCGGCTCGTGCCCGAGCTCGCGGAACGCGTCCAGTCTCCGGGCATGCCCTCCCGACCTGTCCTGACCGTCGTCCCGGAGCGCCGGCAGGCCAAGCTCCTCGAGGGCGTGCTCGGCGTGCTGGGTCGGCTCGGCGAACGGCGACCGGTCCTGCTCATCATCGAGGACCTCCATCGCGCCGACGCGGCCACGCGGGCGCTCGTCACGTTCCTGGCGCGGATCGCCCGCTCGCACCGTCTGGCCATCGTCGGGACCTATCAGGCCGATGCCATCCGGCGCGAGGACCCGTGGGCGACCGACCTTGCCGGGCTCGCGACCGCGCCCCGGCCGCCGGCCGAGCTCACCCTGCCACCGCTGAGTCGCGACGAGCTGGCTCGACTCATCGAGTCGATCGAGGAGGAGCGACCCTCGGCCAGCGTGCTCGTCGTCGTCGCCGAGCGGTCGGGAGGTCGTCCGCTCGTCGCCGAGGAGCTGCTCGCCGCTCGGCGCGAGCTGCCAGGGGTTTCGCTCACCTCGTCGTTCCAGGACCTCGTGCTCGCACGGATCGCGGCGCGTTCGCCGGAGGCGCGGCGGGCGCTCCGGTTGCTCGCTCCGGCCGGCCGACCCCTGGCACGACACGAATTGGCGGCGATCGCCGAGGAGTTCGAGGCGGAGCTGACCGGTGGGCCGCCCCGCTCGACGAACGCGCCGCGGCGCAGCGACGGGCCGCTCAACGCCGACCTGACCCACGGCCTGGAGGAAGGCATCGAGTACGGCTTCATCCGCGAGGACCAGGACGGGCTGGCGCTCCGGCACGAGCTCGTCGGGCGAGCGATCGAGGCGGACCTGCTGCCGTCGATGCGGATCCGCCACCACATGGCGGTCGCGCGGGCACTGGCCGACCGGCCGTTCGTGGGCATGCACCACTTCGCGATCGCGCTCGATCCGGTCGCGGTCCGCCAGGCGGCCATCACCGCTGCCGACAGCGCGGGCTCGGTCGACGCGCCGCTGGACGAGCTGCGGGCGCTCGAGCTGGCGATCGCCGCCGGCAGCGCCACGGGCGTCACGTCCAGGCGCGGTGGCCGGCGCCGCAGCGACCCGCCGGTGCTGCCGCCGAACGAGCTGAACGCCCGGGCCGCCGAGGCGGCATTCGCCGCCGGCCGGCCCGTGCGCGCCGCCGCCTACCTGGACGCCGCCATCGCGTCGACCGACGGCCGACGTGACCGGATCCGGCTCGGGCTCCTCCACGACCGCCTCGCCCAGTTCCGGCGCATCGCCGGCGACGCCGAGGGGTCGCTTGCCGCCCGTCGACGCGCGGTCGATCTCGTGCCCTCGGCGCCCTCCACGGCGCGCGCCGCCGTGGTGGCCGGGCTTGCCCAGATGCTGATGCTCGAGGGGACGTTCTCCGAGGCCGAGAAGCTGGCCCGTGACGCGATCCGTGTCGCCCGGGCATGCGACCCGGACGCCAGGCGCTGGGAGCTCCACGCGACGACGACCCTCGGCGTGTCGCTCGGGTGGCGCGCCGACCCGGAGGCGGCCCTGGCGATGCTGTCCGAGGCGCGGGCCATGGCCGAGGAGCTCGGCGACCTCGACGAGCTGTTCCGCGTCCACGCCAACCTCACGACCGTACTCGAGCTGGCCGGTCGGTACGAGGAAGCGGTCGACGTGGCGTCGGCCGGCATCGCCGCCGCCAAGGACGCCGGGCTCGACGCCGTGTACGGCAACGTCCTGCGGGGCAATGCCGCGGACTCGCTGTTCCTGCTCGGCCGGTGGGAAGAGGCGCGCTCGATGAGCATGACGGCCCTCGAATGGCTACCGACGGGCATCAACTTCCTCAACGCGCTGGTCTCCCTCGCCACGGTCGAGATCGAGCTCTCGGCGGGCGAGTCCGCCGGCCGGCTGCTCGGACAGACGCTGCTCGAGCTCGAGGCCGTCCGCGACGCCCAGCAGGCGGTCCCGCTCAACCTCGCGTCAGCGTCGTTCGCCCTGTGGCGGGGCGATCTGGCGGATGCGCGACGGGCCGCCGACCGTGGCTGGACGCTCGTCCGCGAGACCGAGGACTGGATCCTGGCCGCTCGCACCGCCGCGGCCGTCATCGAGGTCGAGGCGGCCGGTGCGGC
>DATBMM010000084.1:0-5877 GCA_036554825.1 Candidatus Limnocylindrales bacterium | reverse complement strand
GCGCTGCAGCAGGTACAGGATGTGCAGCTGGGCCATGCTCAGCCCGAGTCGGAGCACCCGCTCGCTGGACGCGCACTTGAGCATCGTCATCGACGCCCGGAAGTCGGCGATGATGTCGGTGTACGGGTCCGATGTCGCGGTCGGCGAGGAGAGCCTCGGGCCGCGGATCGCCGGCTTCGCCGCCATAGTTCGTGTCACATGAACTATCCTACTCGTCCAAATCATCATGTCAACATGGATGATCAATATCATACGCAGGAGCCTCGATGCGATACGCCCTGATGCTCGAGCCCCAGCAGGGGATGAGCTACGCCGATCAGCTGGCGTCGGCCAAGCGCGCCGAGGCCAACGGCTTCGACGCGTTCTTCCGATCCGACCACTTCGCGAGCTTTCCCGGCGAATCCGGGCAGCCGACGACCGACGCGTGGGCGGTCCTCGCCGGCCTGGCCCGGGAGACGGAACGGATCGGACTGGGGGCCCTGGTCTCGCCGGTCACGTTCCGGCACCCAGGGGTCTTCGCCAAGGTCGTCACGACGGTCGACGAGATGAGCGGCGGCCGGATCGAGGTCGGCGTCGGTGCCGGCTGGAACGACGAGGAGCACCGCCAGCTCGGGCTGGCGTTCCCCTCGATCGACAAGCGGGCCGACCTGCTCGAGGACCAGCTGGCCATCCTGCACGGGCTGTGGGGTGAGCCCGACGGCTGGTCGTTCGAGGGCGTGACCGGGATCCGGCTCGAGAACGCGCTCTTCCGGCCGCGGCCGGTCGACGTCCCGGGCCGGCCGACGACCCGCGTTGGCGGGAAGCGCCCTCGGATCATCGTCGGCAGCAGCGGGTCACCCCGTTCCTATCGGCTGGCCGCCCGGTACGCCGACGAGTACAACCTCAGCTCCGCGTCGCCGGACCGGGCTGCCGAGGTGCGGATCAAGCTCGACGAGGCGTGCCGGGCGATCGAACGCGACCCCGCGACCCTGTCGCGGTCGACGATGGCCGGCGTGCTCGTCGGGCGGACCCAGGACGAGGTCGTCGAGCGCGAGCGGACGATGCTGGAGGCGTTCGGGAACGATGCCGAGACCGGCGAGGCATGGCTCGAGGAGCGTCGCCAGCGGTGGGTCTACGGCACGCCCGACCAGGCGCGCCAGCAGGTCGAACGGTTCGCCGCCGCCGGCATCGAGCGGATCATGTTCCAGGATTTCATCCCCTGGGACCTCGACATGGTCGACGTCATCGGCGAGGAGCTGGTCGGGCGGCTCTGAGGGCCGGCCACGGGCGATGCGCCCGGCGGTCGGCGGGGGCCTCGGCGGTCGGCGGCGGCCTCGGCGATCGGCCGGGTCAAGCCTCGGCGGCCTCCGCGGCTTCCCGGTAGCGGTCCACGTCGCGGTGGATCGGGTCGGGGTTGACGCCTCGCGCCCGGGCGAGGCGTTCGGTCAGGATCTGCAGCGCCGTCGCGGTGCCGAGCAGCGCGGCGACGGGCGAGGGGAGCGATGGCGCTTCCGGGATGACGATCCGGCCGGCCGGCGTCAGGTCGGTCGGCAGGTCGACCGCGGCGTCCGCCGCGATGATCGCCGCCGCGTCCATGCCGATCCCACGCGCCGCGCGCAGTGCGCCGGTCGCCCGGGTGAGCCGGGGCTCGCGATGGTCACGGTCGGCGAGGATCAGCACCAGACCCTGTGAATCGTCGGTGGCAGCCAGGTGGCCGTGGAGGAACGTCTCGAGATCGCGATATGCGGCCGGCACCCACGTCCCTTCCTCGATCTTGAGGACCAGCTCTCGACCCGCTGTGCGATCCGCCCCGGAGGCGATCACGACGACCGCGTCCCGGCCCGCGAGCCGGCCCGCGACCGCCTCGGCGATGCTGCCCCGTTCGACGCCGGCCGCGACCAGGGTCCGGACGTCATCCCGGAGGGCGGCGTCCACTGGTCGCCCCTCGAGGTGCGCGCCGACAGCTGTCGCAGCCAGCAACGGGCTCAGGTAGCCCACGGTGTGGCACCAGCTCTGGTCGAGCTCACCGGTCTCCACGACGACGTCGGCCAGCGCCGCCCCGGGCGATCGCCCTGACACGGTGATGAGCGCCGTCCGTGCGCCGGCCTCGCGCGACGCCTCGAGGGCCGCGTTGGTCGCCGCGGTCCCGCCCTCATGCGAGATGCCGATGACCAGCCCGTTGGCCGGCGGATCGAGCGACAGCTCGAACGCCTGCGCGGCGACGGGCTCATGCCGCGCCGCGTGGCCGGGTGGGCGCACCTCGGCCGATCGCACCGCGTCGCGGATGATGTCGGCGACGCCGAGCGCCGCGTGCTCGGACGTCCCGCACCCCGTGACGACGACGTGACCGCCCGCGCGGATCGTTCGCCGGATGACGCGGGCGAGCTCGGCCGCCCCGCTCCCGACGGCCTCATGACGCTGCAGGATCCGCTCGGCGAGAGCGGGTTCCGCCTCGATCATCTCGGTCATGTGGAAGGGCGGACCCGATCGGTGGCTGGGCTGGTCGCTCGATGCCCACGGGTCGGGCATGTCGGGCAGCGGGGCCGTGGCGTCGAACGTCATCTCCATCGACCGAGGATACGGGTCGCGGCGGACTCGGCGTCGGTCGGACGCACGGCACGCGTCACCCGCTCCGGACGTGCGACGTGTCACGATGCCGCCATCCCACTCGACATCGACGGAGGTCCTGGATGCAGGTCGGGCTCATGGCGCCGCAGGGCTGGAAGGGCGATTACGACGGCTGGCCGCCGGCCGATGCCTGGGCGCGGACCGTCGAGCTGGCACGCCAGGCGGAGGAGCTCGGCTTCGAATCGCTGTGGGTCTTCGACCACTTCCACACGGTCCCGCAGCCGAGCGACGAGATCACCTTCGAGTCGTTCTCGGTGCTTGCCGCCCTGGCGATGGTCACGGAGCGCGTGCGGCTGGGCCACATGGTCGTGTGCACCGGATTCCGGAACCCGGCGCTGACGGCAAAGCTGTCCTCGACCCTCGACGTGATCAGCGGCGGCCGGTTCGAGCTCGGGATCGGCGCGGGCTGGAAGGAGGACGAGTGGGTCGCCTACGGCTACGGCTTCCCGTCGCTGTCAGAGCGGCTGGGAGCGCTCGGCGACCACCTCGAGGTCATCACCGAGATGTTCCAGCCGGGTCGCTCGACGTACGAGGGCCGGTACGCCTACGTGCGCGGCGCCATCAACGAGCCGCAGGGCCTCCAGCAGCCACGCATCCCGATCATCGTCGGCGGCAACGGGCGGCACCGGACCGCGGGCTTCGCGATCCGCTACGGCGACGAGCTCAACTACGTGTTCCTCGAACCCGATGACATCGTCGAGCGGATGCGCGACGTCCGCGAGCGCTGCGAGGCCGAGGGACGCGACCCGTCGACGCTTCGGTTCTCGCTGTACGAGCGCGACGAGCGGATGCGCGACGCCGGCCAGGCCCGCGTCGACCGGCTCGGGCGCATGGCCGAGATCGGCCTCGACCGGCTGATCGCGTTCCCGACCCGGTGGTCGCCGACCCTCGAGGCGCAGGCGAGCTTCGCGGAGGACTGCCGGACGGCCGGGATCGTCCTCTCGCCGGAGGGCGTCTCGGCGGGTGCTGGGAGCTAGCCGAGCAGCTCGATCGACTGGACGATCGCCGCGGCGTCGGCCTCCGAGGCGTTGGTGACGCTCACCACCAGCTGCTTGTCGCCGGCCAGCAGCATGTACTGATCGATGGTCGGCGCCGGCATCCCTTCGCCGGCGGACATGGCGTAGGTGAGATGGATCGCCTCGCCGGCCGGCAGCTGGACGCGCTCGGTGGCGATGGTGCCTTCGGTCAGCGTCTCGAGCTGGGCGACGTTGACCTGCTCGATGAAGTCGAGCGACAGCCCCATGCCCGGCGTGGCGAGGATGTTGACGTTCGTGCCGGCCGCCGGATCAGGCCCGAAGGCAAATAGCACGAGGCCCTGCGCGATCATCGCCCGGATCTGCTGCGAATAGACCGCCGCGAGCTCGGGGTTCTGGGCCCCGGCCGCCTCGATCAGGGCATCGATGTCCTGGGCTTGCAGGTCGATGCGCGTCCATCCGTCGGGCAACGTGACGGCGAAGCCCTGCTCGGCGAACTCGATCCGCCCACCCGTCGCGAGGCTCGCGCCGGCGCTGGCCGACGGTTCGCTGGACTGGGCGGCGGACGGCTCACTGGAGGCGACCTCGCTCGGGGACGGGGCGACGGAGGCCGGTGCGGCCACCGATGCGGCCGGCGTGCCGCCACAGGCGGCGACGGCGAGGGCCACGAACGCCGTCCCGACGAGCAGGATCCGGCGCGGCGTGTCAGTCGTGATGGACGGCATCATGGAGAGGCTCCGTTGGCGGAAGGATCGGATGGCGGGACGGCCAGCCTAGTCGCGAGGGTACCGCACGTCCACGACCCGATGGTCCGGCCGACCGATGCGGCGCCACGGCCAGTAACGTAGCCAGACCCGTCCGACCAGCAGCTCGACGGGCACGGGGCCGAACCGGTTCGAGTCGATCGGCGGTCCGTGGCCGGCCGCCCTCGCCGTGTCGGCATCGGCATCCGCCACGAGCCACGCCTCGTCGTCGGCGAGCTCGAGATAGCCGTCGCGGAACGGCACGCGCTCGCCCGGTCGGGCCGCCACCCGCTTGACAGCCAGGACGCCCGAATCCGGTTCGCGGAACGCCACCAGCGAACCGCGCCGCGGCCAGCGCGCGGTCGTCGGGTCGACGAGCAGCCAGTCACCCTCGCGAAGGGTCGGCTCCATGCTCGCTTGCTCGATGGCGAGGCGCCACGGGCCGCGCAGCCGGTGCCGGAAGCGGTCGGTACGACGAGGCCCCGCCGACCGGCGGGGCCTCGGGATGCGCACGGCGCGGGGTCTCAGCCCGGGCGCCCGGCGACGCGCGTCTTCTCGGGGCCGCCGGTGGCCTTCCAGGCGGCGTCGATCTCATCGATCATGTCGAGGAGCGCCTTGGTGTCGGCGGTGTCGGTCGACGCCTTGACCTTCGAGGCCTGCTTGTTGGCGTTCCAGAACAGCTCGTGCAGGTTCGGGACCTTCTCGAGGTGCTCGGGCTTGAAATAGTCGTGCCACAGCACGTCGAGGTGGTGCTTCACGAGCTCGGCGCGCTCCTCCTTGATGTGCACGGCGCGGCCGCGGAACGTCGGGTCCTCGTTCGCGGCGTACTTTTCGAGGATCTTGTGACAGGACTCCGCCTCGATGCGTGCCTGCTCCGGGTCATAGACGCCGCACGGCAGGTCGCAGTGGGCGCGGGCGGTCGTTGTGGGCGCGAGCCAACGGGTCAGTCGAGACATGGGACTCCTTCTCACTGGGTCGAGGACCATCCACCCTAGCGTCTCGGGGAACGCATCAAAGTCTCCGAGCGCGCATCGGCCGTGTCAAACGCGTACGAGTGGCGTCAGGGGCCGGGACGCGGCGCGGCGCGGGTATCATCGGCAGCGATGACCGACCGAGGGCTGCCCAGCGCGGATGGGTCACCGGCCTGCCCGTTCGTGGCCTTCGAGGACGATCGCGACGAACGCGCCGATCGCCCCGATCACCGCCACCGCTGTTTCGCCGAGCCCGAGCCGGCTCCGCGGGCGTTGGCGCACCAGGAGGCCTACTGCCTCTCGTCGGCCTTCCCGGTCTGCCCCACGTTCCAGGATTGGGCACGCCGCGAGGCGGCGCATGCGATCCCGGGGGCCGCGACGCGTGCCGACGATGGCGGCACGGAACGGCCCGACGAGGCCTCCGAGGCCGACGCGGCCGCCGACGCGAGGGGAGCCGCGGTGGGCGCGGGGTTGGGTGTCGCCGACGAGGCCGACGACGCGAACGACGAGGCGCACGACCTCTGGAGCCAGGCGCGACCGGAACCGCCGATCGAAGAGCGACCGCGCCGGAACCCGCCCCGC
>DATBMM010000338.1:0-2640 GCA_036554825.1 Candidatus Limnocylindrales bacterium | reverse complement strand
CCTGTTCGACAACCGGTACGGGACGGGCCAGTCCACGGTCGACGGCATCGTCCGCGCCACCAACATGCTGCTCGCCGGCCGCCGGGTCGTGGTGGCCGGCTACGGCTGGGTCGGCAAGGGGATCTCGGCTCGGATGGCCGGCCATGGCGCCCACGTCGCCGTGGTCGAGGTCGATCCGGTGCGTGCCCTGGAGGCGCTCATGGATGGGTTCGCGGTCATGACCCACACCGACGCTGCTCGCTGGGGCGAGCTGTTCGTCACGGCCACCGGCAACCTGAACGTGTTTCGCCGCGAGCACTTCGAGGCGATGCGCGACGGCGCGGTCATGGCCAACTCCGGCCACTTCGATGCCGAGCTCGACCTGGCGGCGCTCCGCGAGCTCGCCGAGGGCCACGTCCGGGAGGTCCGCGACAACGTCCAGGAGTTCGATCTCGGCGGGAAGAAGCTCCACCTCATCGCCGAGGGCCGGCTCGTGAACCTGGGCGCCGCCGAAGGCCACCCCGCGGCGGTGATGGACATGAGCTTCGCCAATCAGGCGCTGTCGGCGGAGTACGTCGCGAAGCACCATGCCGAGCTCGAGCCCAAGGTCTACGTCGTGCCGGAGGCCATCGATGCCGAGGTCGCCCGGCTCAAGCTCGCCGCGCTCGGCATCCAGCTCGAGCCCATGACCGCCGAGCAGGCCGCCTACGTGGCCTCCTGGCAGCACGGGACGTGATCTCGCCTCCGCGTCGCAACCTGACGCGATAGGGTTCGCTCCATGGAGCAGGGGGCGATCGACCAGGAGGGCCCGACCGAGCCCGAGGCACAGCCCGCGGCGGTCGGCCCGGCCACGCTGCCGTACGGCAGCTGGCCATCGCCCATCGGCATCGACGACCTCGTCGCGGACAACGTCCGCCTGTCCGATCCGTGGGTCGACGGCGACGATGTCTACTGGATCGAGGGTCGACCGGCCGAGGCCGGGCGCAGCGTGCTGGTCGTGCGGTCATCCGACGGCACGACCCGCGACGTCACGCCGGCTCCATTCGACGTCCGGTCGCGGGTCAACGAGTACGGCGGTGGCGCGTACACCGTGGCCGGCGGCACGGTCCTGTTCTCGCACGTCGCTGATGGGCGGCTATACCGGCTCGATCCCGGTGACGACGTCCCGCAGCCGATCACGCCCGAGGGCGCCTACCGATACGCGGACCTGCGGTTCGACGCGGCCCGCCGTCGCTTCGTGGCCATCCGCGAGGACCATACCGGCACGGGCGAGCCACGCGCGGCGATCGTCGACGTGGCGCTCGACGGGGAGCGGCCACCGAGCGTCCTGTACGAGGGCCCGGACTTCGTGGCGGCTCCTCGGCCGTCCCCCGACGGTCGGCGGCTCGCCTGGCTGGAATGGGACCACCCCGACATGCCGTGGGACGCGACGCGCCTGCGGGTCGCCGACATCACCGCCGACGGCACGCTCGGGCCGAGCGACCTCGCGGCGGGCGGTGTGGACGAGTCGATCGCCCAGCCGGAATGGTCGCCCGACGGGACGCTCCATTTCGTCAGCGACCGGACGGGCTGGTGGAACATCTACCGGCTCGCACCGGGACCGCGCCTGGAGCCGCTCTCGCCGGTCGAGGCCGAGTTCGCCGATCCGGCCTGGGTGTTCGACCGCTCCTCGTACGGTTTCCTGCCGGACGGCTCGATCGTGGCGGTCGGTCGGGCGCGCGGGCGCGACCGCCTGTTCCACATCGCCCCCGGCGATGTCGTCGGCGAGGTCGAGTCGCCGTATACCGATATCGGCACGTTGCGCGTCGGGCCGGCGGGCATCGTCGCCAACGTCGGCACGCCGACCGAACCGCCGTCCGTGGTCACCCTCGACCCGAGCACGCTGGCGCCGACCGGGGTGCTGCGCCACTCGACGTCGGCGGTCATCGACCCGTCGTTCATCTCCGTGCCCGAGTCCATCACCTTCCCGACGGCCGGCGGCCGGATGGCCCACGCCCTGTTCTATCGCCCGGTCAACCCCGCTGCCGTGGCACCTGACGGGGAGCTGCCGCCGCTCGTGGTCCGGTCCCATGGCGGCCCGACGGGCAGTGCCGTGAACGCGCTCGAGCTGACCTACCAGTACCTCACCTCGCGCGGCATCGCCGTGGTCGACGTCGATTACGGCGGCAGCACCGGCTACGGGCGCGCGTACCGCCAGGCGCTCGAGGGCGAATGGGGCGTCGTCGATGTCGACGACTGCATCGGCGCGGCCCGCTACCTCGTCGGCCGCGGCGACGTCGACGGAGAGCGCCTCGCGATCGAGGGCGGCAGCGCCGGCGGCTACACGACGCTCGCCGCCCTGGCGTTCCGCGACGTCTTTGCCGCCGGCATCAGCGCGTTCGGGGTCTGCGACCTGGAGGCGCTCGCAACGGACACCCACAAGTTCGAGTCGCGCTATCTCGACCGCCTGGTCGGGCCGTATCCAGCCATGGCCGACCGCTACCGCGAGCGCTCGCCGATCCATGCCTTCGACGCCATCTCGGTGCCGGTGCTCATCCTGCAGGGACTCGACGACAAGGTCGTCCCCCCGGCCCAGGCGGAGACCATGGTGGAGGCCTTGGCCGCCCGGGGGGTCCCGTACGCGTACCTCGCGTTCGAGGGCGAGGGCCACGGGTTCCGGGG
>DATBMM010000296.1:0-12939 GCA_036554825.1 Candidatus Limnocylindrales bacterium | reverse complement strand
GGCGCTGAGCCCCGACGGCAGCGTGGCGCCTGCCTCGGCATCGAGCCCCTTGCGCCAGCCGCGGAGCAGCAACCCGACGATCCATGTCAGGTCGCGCTGCAGATCCCAGTCCCCGACCAGTCCCGCGAAGTCCTTCGGGTGGCCCTCGGCGCCCCAGCGGCCGCTGTCCCAGTCGAGGGCGTCCCGATACTCGCGCACGACGTCGTCGGCGCCCACCGGCAGCGAGCCGCTGTTCGCCACGAGGAACCATCCGAGCTCGATGGCGACCGGCGCCTGCATCGTCATCTGCCAGTCGATGAAGGCGACGGCCTCGTCAGGCATCAGCGCGACATTGGCCAGCTTCAGTTCGCCGTGCAGGCCGAACCAGGGACACACCTCGAGGGCCAGGAGCAGCGGCGAGATCTCGGCGTCGAGCCGCTCGATCAGGTCCCATGCGCCCGTCGGCGCGAGCCGGTGGAAGGCGTCCCAACCCGCGAGGAATCGCTCGCCGACCGGGTTGCCCTCGGCCGCGTAGCGCGCCGCCGCCGCGGGTGAGAGGAGCGCCAGCCGTTCGGGGATGGGGCACCAGGCCGGCATCGGGGCCTCGCCGCGCGAGATCGCAGCATCGACGCTGCGCGTCCACGGCATCGCGTGGAGCCGCGCCATGGCGCGGATGACACGCGTCAACGTCGAGCGGTCGATGGCCGGGTCGTACCCGGGTCGCTCCCAGGCGAGCAGCTCGTTCGACAGGTCAGGGGTGAGGATCGCCACACCGTCGCCGTCCGCCGCGGCGCCCAGGTACGGCGACGTCCCCTTCGGTAGCCAAGCCGCGCCGCGGGGTAGCGCCGCGAACCACCCCTCGCGCAGGTCGTCATCACCCGTCGCCCGTGCGATCCAGTCGATCTCGAGCGACGTGCGCTTGAGTACGAACCGGCGTCCGTCGGTGTCGACCAGGCTCGAGAACGTCGCTCCGGACCAGCCGTCGGTCGGGAAGTCGTGTTCGGGCAGGAGCTCGAGGCCGAACTCCGTCAGCAGGTCCAGCAGCGATCGATCGCGCCAGCTGCCGGTCATCGCCTGGGCGTCAGCAGGGCGCCGGGACATCGTCGGCCCCATCGGGGCCGCCGTCGACGTAGACCACGTGCGAATCGGGGCAGTTCCGCGTGAGCACGACGACGAGCGGCTCGGTCGTGCTGGCGTTCTCCTCGACGTGGATCTCGCCGGCCGGGATGAACACGAAGTCGCCGGCGCCGGCGCGCATCTGGTGCTCGAGACCGGTCGGGCCCCATGTGTACCGGGCGCTGCCCGACACGATGTAGATCGAGGTCTCGCACTCCCCGTGGTGGTGGATGCGGGTCCTGTCACCCGGCGCGGTCGACACGATCGACGAGTACAGGCGCACGGACCCGACCGTCGGCGCAGAGATGGCGATCGACCGCTCCATCCCGGCGTGCTGGCCGATCGTCGTCACCCGGTCGTCGGGCGAGATCCGGGTCGCCATCACCCCTCCCCGTCGACCGCCGACGCGTCGAGTCGCTCGACCACGCGGAACCGATCGCAGACCACGACCGTGGAGTCGGTGAGCTCGAAGCCCGGATCGCGGAGACCGGTCCGCAGGTCGTCGATATAGCTGTTCCAGAACCGCTCGTGGGCCTCGCGCCATTCCTGTGCGTCGGCGAAGCCCTCGCCCTCCGCCCGGGCGAATTCGTCGGTCACGAGGCTGATGGTGGACAGCTCGCTCCGGGTGATCTCGAGGATGGCGACCGGCCGCCCCGCCGAATCGATGAGGACCTCCCGGTCGCCGGCCCGCGCAGGGGAGCTGCCGTCGACCACGTAGTCGACCGCGAGGCCGGCGGTCGCCGTCTTCGTGCCGGCCAGCGTCAGCGCGGTCAGCTCGTCGCGCAGGGGCCCGGGGAATGCGAAGCCCCACGCGGGCATGCCGCGGTAGGTCTTGGGCTCGGCCGGCTCGGGCATGTGACGATGATAGGTCGCTACCATCCGGCCGATGGCGTCCCCGCCCAGGTTCCCGTTGATCGACGCCCCCTCGCCGCTCCATCCGCTGCCACGTTTCGGACAGGCGCTGGGTGGACGCGTAGAGCTGTGGGCGAAGCGCGAGGATCTCCTGCCGCTGGCGTTCGGCGGGAACAAGCTGCGCAACCTGGAGTTCCTCGTCGGGGCGGCCCTGGCCGATGGCTGCGACACCCTCGTGACGAGCGGCCGGCGCTGGTCGAACCATGCGCGGTTGACGGCGGCGGCCGGGGCCCGTGCCGGGTTGGCCGTCCACCTCGTCCTCTCCGGTCCGCAGATCGACCCGCCCGGACCGGGCATCCGGCTCGCCCGGTCGTTCGGCGCGACGGTCCACCTGCTCGAGAGCGCCGACCGTGAGGAGCGCGAGGCCGCGGTCGACCGCGTCGCGGCCGACATCCGGGCGACCGGTGGCCGCCCGTACGTCATCGGGGTCGGTGGGACGGGTGCCGTGGGTGCACAGGGTCAGCTCGAGGCAGCGCTCGAGCTGATCGAACAGGCGGGCGAGGCCCGGACGGGCTTCGATCGGGTCGTCCTCCCTACGGCGACCGGTGGCACGCAGGCGGGACTCATCGTCGGGATCTCGGACGCCATCGCCGTGACCGGGATCGTGGTCGCCCGCACCGCCGCCGAGCTCCGACCGGTCATCGCCGAGACCACGGCCGCGCTCGGTTCGGCCATCGACCCGGCCGCCATCGACCTCGACGAACGGTTCATCGGGGACGGCTACGGGCGGCCGACCGCCGAGGCCCGGGAAGCGGCTGACCTGCTGGCCCGCACCGAGGCGATCCTCGTCGACCCGATCTACACGGCCAAGGCGCTGGCCGGCCTGATCGCCGGTGTGCGCTCAGCCGCCTGGGATGGCCGGCGCGTCGTGTTCTGGCACTCCGGCGGGCTGCCCGGGCTGTTCGAGCCCCTCGACTGAGGCCTACTCGCCGGCGGAGCGCCAGGCGTCGCGCAGCTTGGTCCGACCGGCGGTCTGCAGCACGGCGCCGGCGTACACGCGCGCACCGACCGCGAACAGGGCCCAGATCGCCGCGACCGTGACGACCACGGCGATCACGACCTCGATCGGTTCGATGGCGTCGTACGCGGCACGGAGCGGCACGACGAACGGTGCCGACGGCGGCAGGAACGTCGCCACCCGAGCGACGATGCCGGTCGGGTCGTTGATCACCGCGAAGATGGCGACGAAGTAGCTGATCATCGCGATCATCGTCACCGGCGTCGAAGCGTTCGACGCCTCCTCCAGGCGCGATGCCAGCGCGCCGAGGAACCCGAGCGCCGTCGAGTACAGCGCGTAGCCCAGGATGAACCAGACGGCCAGCATCACGACGGCGCCAGGCGTGGTTTCGGGCAGCGCGAAGCGGCGGGTCAGCACCGCCGCACCGAGGGCGGCGACGACGAACACGACCAGCTGGACCAGACCCAGGATGCCGATGCCCAGGACCTTGCCCATCAGCAGGTCCCGCGGGCGGACCGTCGAAAGGACGACCTCGACCACCCGGCTCTGCTTCTCCTCGATGACCCCGGTCAGGACCGTGAACCCGAAGCTGAAGATGCCGACGAGGACGAGCACCGCCCCGATGTTGGCGAACAGGAACCGGGCCTGGTCGACGTCGGTCTCCGGGTCGAGCGAATCGACGACCGGTGCCTCCTGCGCGGCGATCAGTGCGGCTGGGTCGACGTTGGCCTCGAGCAGGAGATCCTGGAGACGCAGGGCCACGATCGAGGCCGACGCGATCTGGGCGAGCGCGGCATCGGGCTCCTCAGCGAACTGGACGGTGCCGGACGTGGACAGGTCGGGCGGCACGTTGACGACCGCGTCGACCGCGTCGGAGTCGAGGGCCGCCTGCGCGGCGTCCACGCTCTCCAGCTCGATGACCCGGATCTCCTGGCCGACCCGACTCGCGGTCACGCTCAAGGCCGACTCGAGACCAGGCGGGGTCGGGCCGACCACGCCGATGACCTTGGGGTCGTCGTTGTCGAAGAGCAGGCTCGGGACGACGAACGAGCCGACGACGAGGAGGGTCGTGAAGAGGACCGAGAACACGAAGCCGCGGCTTCGCCCGCGCTCGATGATCTCGCGCTTGGCGACCAGCCAGACGCTGCGCATCCGGCTCATGACGTGGCCTCGACGAGGGTGGTCTCGGTCGCCGGGGACGGCACCGGCGTGACGGCCTCCATGAACAGCTCGGACAGCTTGGGCGGCTGATACGCGAATGTCCGGACCTCACCGGCGCCCTGTGCTCGGGCGAGCAGCTGGTCGAGGTCGACATCGTCGCGCACGAGCAGCTTGACCCGATCGCCGACCCGCTCGAGGACCGTGAGCGAGCCGTCACCGTCCAGCCAGCTGCCATCGGAGCCGACGACCTCCACCTCGAGGTGGCGCCGGCCCGAGCGAGCCTTCAGCTCGTCGATCGCGCCGGCGGCGACCACTCGCCCGCGGGCGATGATCACGACGTCCTCGCAGACGTCCTCGACGAGATCGAGCTGGTGGCTCGAGAAGACGACGCCGACGCCGTTCGCGGCGCGGTCCTGGAGGACCTCGGTCATGGTCGCCGTGCCGAGCGGGTCGAGGCCGGAGAAGGGCTCGTCGAGGACGAGCAGCTCTGGATCATGGGCGAGCGCGACCGTGAGCTGGACACGCTGCTGATTGCCGTGCGATAGCTCCTCGAGCTTCGACTTCTCGCGGTCACCGAGACCCATCCGCTCGAGCCACCGCCGGCCGGCCGCGTCGGCCTCGCGCGACGGGAGGCCATGCTGCTGGGCGAAGTAGGAGACCTGCTCGCCCACGCGCATGCGCGGGTACAGGCCGCGCTGCTCGGGCATGTAGCCGAACCGCAGCCGGGTCTCCCGGTCGATGGGTCGGTCGTTCCAGCGGACGGCGCCGCGGTCGGGTCGGACCAGCCCGAAGATGCAGCGCATCGTCGTCGTCTTGCCGGACCCGTTGGGCCCGAGGAAGCCGACGATGCGGCCGGGGCGCGCGCTGAAGCTGGCCCCGTCGAGGGCCACGACCGAGCCGTATCGTTTTGCGAGGTCATCGATCTCGAGCATGCGGCTCCTCGGTGCTGTGCAGGGAACGGTACCCGACGGCGCTGTGCCGGACATGCGACGACCCCGGGTCCCACGTGGGGGCCGGGGTCGGATATCGCGTCGGCGGGGCGGCCCGGCGGCCTACTCGGCGGTGAGCGTGCCCGTCATGTTCGGATGGACCTCGCACCAGAACGTGTACGAACCAGCGGCGAGGGCAGGAACGTCGTTGACGACCGTCGTCTGGGTGACGATCTCGCCCTTGAACAGGGTCGCGCCCGCCGCGTCCTTGATCGCGATGTTGTGCGGTGCCGACTCCTGGTTGTCGAGCGTGATCTGGGTGGCCGTGTCGGCCGGGATGGTCAGCGACGTGGGGCTGAACGCGAGGTCCTTGGCGACGATGGTCGTGCCGCTGCCGGTCGGGGCTGATGCGTCGGGGCTCGCTGCCCCGGTCGGGGCCGGGGTGGCGCCGCCGCCGGACGAACAGGCGACGGTCAGGATAGCCAGCCCGGCGAGCGCCAGGGCCTGGATGAGTCGCATCATGATCACTCCTTCGCGCGAAGAACGAGCCGCGTCACGCGACGCGGCTCGTTCGTTTGGATCGATCGGTGGCTCTGGTAACCCTACCGCGGAACGCTACGCTCCGGCGCCGGCGGTGCCGCGGGCCTTGGTCACGAAGGCGTTCAAGGCGGCCAGCTCGCGCTTCACGACGGCCACGGGGTTGCCGTCCATCCGGGCGAAATCGATGACCAGCAGCGCGATCAGCGCGATCTCGATGGCCTTGGCGATGTAGGCCAGCTGGAAGTACGGGCCCATGATCGCCCAGGCGACGATCGCGGTCGCCGCATAGCCGATAAGGCCGACGCGGACGAACCAGCGGAAGCGGACGGCGAGGGCCAGGGGCACGACCATCGCGACCGCGGCGGTGAAGTAGCCGACCGCGTTCAGCGTGAACAGCAGGCCGCCAAGGGTCAGGTGGATGTATCCCGTCGCGATGGTCAGACCGACGATGGCGGCCCGGATCACGACGTCGGAAACACGGAGGGGCGTTCGGGTGGCGAACATCTCGGGGTCGTTCCTCGTTCGATGTGGTGCCGGATCAGTCCCGGTCGGTGACGGGAGGCATCGTCCGTCGCGCCACCGGTCCCGGGCGCCCGGCAAGCGACCTCGAACCGATGGGACGCTCGCCCCCGACCGCTCGTCGCCGTCCGACGACGCTCGTCTCGGCCGGATGACGTAGACGCCTCGGCTGAACGGCGATGCCCGCCGTTCGGAGCCCGGGCGTATCCTCACCGCCGATGACCGCGCCCTCCCGACCCCGTCGCTCGCGCACGGCCGCGTCCGCCACCACGCCCGCGACCACGGGTCGCGCCGGCAGCCGGTCGCGCGCCGGCGGCCGGTCGCGCGCCGATGGCCACCGACACGATCCGGACGGGGGTGCCGGCGCGCTGCACAGCCTGCTGACGGCGGCCGTGGAGGAGACGGCTCGGCTCCTGGATGCCGACGGCGCGATGGTCTACCTCGTCGACCCCGAGAGCGGCAACCTCCGGTTCGCCCACGACGCCGGGATCAAGCGGGAGCGCACGCGCGAGTGGATCCGCGCCCTCCAGCTCGCCCCGGGGATGGGCATGTTCGGTCGAGCGGTGGAGACGCGTGGTGTCGTCGTGACGTCTGATTACCGCAACGACCCCTCCTTCCACCATTCGCCGGGCGCCGACCGGGTCGTCGACGACCTCGGCATCCGCTCGATGGTCGTCGCGCCGCTCGTGGCCGGCGAGGAGGTCTTCGGCGGGCTCGGGACGTTCTCCCATCTCGAGGACGCCTTCGATGCGGCGCAGATCGCGCTCGTGCGCGCGCTCGCGGAGCATGCCGCCAGCGCGATGGCCAACGCGCGCCTCATCGAGGAGCTCGACCGGTCGCGCCAGGAGCTCGACCGCTCCCGGAACGACCTCGCCCGGCGCGCCGACGCCGAGCAGGCGCTGCGCGAGATCGCCGCGCGGATCACCGCGCTCCGCGAGCCCGCCGACATCCTCCAGGAGGTCATCGAGCTGGCCAGCCGCCTCGTCGGCGGTCAGGGCGCCATCCTCGACCTGCTCGACCCGGCGACCGGCGACCTGCGCTGGGCGTACGACGACGGCCTGAGCCGGACGTTCACCGAGGCGGAGCGGGCCCAACTGTGGATCTCCGTGGGCGAGGGGGCGACCGGCGTGGCGGTCGCCGAGGACCGCATCGTCGTCGCCGGCGACGACCTCGCGTCGCTGTTCCCGCCCAGCCCCCAGAACACCGCGTTCTACGAGCGGACCGGCTTCCGGTCGATGATCGCGGCGCCGATCACCGGCGAGCACGGCCCGCTCGGCGTGATCGAGGTGTACTCCATCCGCCGCGACGCGTTCGACGACGGGGACGCGGCGCTCATCCGGGCGCTCGCCGGGCAGGCGGCCATCGCCATCACCAACGCTCGACTGATCGCGGAGCTGGCCGAGTCGCGCGCGGCGCTGGCGCGCACCGCCGAGGCGGAGCGCACCCTGCGCGAGATCGCCGCGAGCGTCACGGCGATGCGCGACAAGGACGAGATCCTGCAGGCCGTCATCGACGCGGCCACGCGCCTGCTTCGCTCGAGTGGCGCGATGATCGACCTCATCGACTCGGCCGAAGCCGACGGCGGCGCCTACCGCCACACCGACGCGAGCCTCCACTACAACGCCGAGTTCCTCGACGAGGTCGAGCTCACCCCCGACGCCGGCGTGTCGGGGATGACATTGCGGACCGGCAAGGTGGAGTACAGCGGCGACTACCTGGCCGACGACCGCTTCGAGCACACCCAGGAGCGCGACCGGTTCGTCCGCGAGACCGGCATCCGCTCGGTCATCGCCGCCCCGCTCCTCCGGCGCGGCGAGGTGATCGGGGCCATCACCGTTTACGTGGACCGCGAGGACGGCTACGACGAGCAGGATGCGGCCGTGCTCGCGGGGCTCGCCGACCAGGCGTCGGTGGCCATCGCCAACGTCCATCTCATCGCGCAGCTCGAACGGTCTCGCGAGGAGACCGCGCGCCGCGCCGACGCGGAACGGACGCTCCGCGAGATCGCCGTCCGCGTGTCGTCGATCCTCGACCCGACCGAGGTGCTCGATCGGATCGTCGTCGAGGCTGCCCGGCTCCTCGGATCGGACGGCTCCCGCATCGACCTCTGGGACGACGCGACCGAGTCGCTGCTCTGGGCGTACTCGGCCGGCGACGCCATGAAGGACGTGCCGGATTGGGGCAGGACCGGTGGCATCAAGCCCGGCCAGGCGGTCGCCGGCCTGGCGTTCCAGGACCAGCGCGCGTACATGACCGCCGACTTCCTCGCGGACGACCGCTTCGAGACCAGCGAAGGCATCGAGGCATTCATCCGCAAGGCCGGCATCCGGGCCGTCATCGCCGTGCCGCTGACCGGCGAGGACAAGCGCCCGCTCGGCGTGCTCTCCGTCGTGTCCCGCCAGCCCGGCGCCTATACCGCGCAGGACGTGGAGACGCTGTCGGCCCTCGCCACCCATGCGTCGATCGCGATCGTCAACGCCAACCTGATGGAGGCGCTGGCCCGGTCGCAGGCCGACGTCGAGCGTCGAGCGGAGGCCGAGCGCACGCTGCGCCAGATCGCCGCACGGATCACGGCCCTGCGCGAGCCGGACGAGGTCCTGCAGGCCATCATCGACGAGGCGCGCCGCCTCCTCCGGGCCGACGGCGCCGTCATCGACCAGTACGACCCCGACCGCGACACGCTGGTGTGGGCCTATGACGCGGGCCTGCCGCAGGCGCAGCGTGAGGCGCTCAAGCTGAACAGCCTTCGCGTCGGCCAGGGGGTCGCCGGCAAGGCTGTCCTCGAGCAGCGCGTCATCACGGTCGCGGACTACCAGACGGCCGAGTTCGAGCACGACGTGCTCACCGACTCGCTCGCCGACCTCGCGAACGTCCGCGGCCTGATCGCGGCGCCGATCATCGGCGAGGCCGGACCGCTCGGCGCGATCGAGGTCATGAGCCACGAGCCCGACGCCTTCGACGAGCTTGATGCGTCCGTCCTCGGCGCCCTGGCCGAGCAGGCGGCGATCGCGATCACCAACGCCCGCCTGATCGACGAGCTGGAGCGGTCGAAGCGGGCGCTCGCCCGCCGCGCCGAGACCGAGCGGTCTCTGCGCGACATCACGGCCGGCATCGCGGCGCTGATCGACCGCGACGAGCTGCTCGAGCGGGTCGTCGAGGAAGCGCGCCGGCTGCTCGAGAGCGATGGCGCGCACCTCACCCGGATGGCGCCGGACGGCGGCTACCTCATCCCGGTGGTGGTCGCCGGCGGCACCGACGCGGAGACCACGGACTGGCTGCTCGGCATGCGCTTCCCGCTCGGCGGCGGGATCAACGGCCTGGCGGCGCTCGAGGGCGTCCCGATCTGGACATCCGACTACCCGTCGGACCCGCGCATCCCGCACGAGCCCGACGATCAGGCGGTCGCCCGCCGGATGGGCCTGGTCGGGATGGCAGCGGCCCCGCTCCGGGCGCCGGGTGGCGACGTCATCGGCACGCTGGCGATCTCGACCGCGACGCCGCGGGCCTTCGAGGCCGACGACCTCGACCTGCTCCAGGGACTGGCCGACCAGGCGGCGATCGCGCTGACGAACTCCAACCTGCTCGAGCGCCTGACCGCCGAAGAGGCACGGTTCCGCGGCCTCGTCCAGACCACGCCAGACGTCATGTGGCGCGCCGACGTCGAGGGCGTGTTCACGTTCATGGCCGATTCGGGCGAGGCCCTGTTCGGCTGGCCGATCGAGCGGATCGTCGGGGAGCACTTCGGCTTCCTGACCCATCCCGACTCGATGCCGATCGCCAGGGATCGGTACGCCGCCGTGGGCCGGGACCCCGACCTCGTCGAGCGCGTGCCGCTCGTGCTCGTGCGACGCGACGGATCGACGTTCGCCGCCGAGGTCACGACCGCCGGCGTCTTCGAGGACGGGCGGTGGGTCGGCGCTCAAGGAACCGTGCGGGACGTCTCGGAGCGGGCGCGGCTGGAGCGCGAGCTGCGCGAGTCCGAGGAGCGCTATCGCTACCTCGTCCAGAACGCGCCCGACCTCATCTGGTCGATCGACGCCGACGCGAGGATCACGTTCCTGTCGGATGCGGTCGAGCGCCTCACGGGTCTCAAGCCGGAGGAGCTGCTCGGCCAGCATTTCGGCGCCCTCGTCCACGAGTCGTCGAGCGAGGTCGCGGACTTCGACTGGACGACGGCGATGGAGGCCGGCTCGCAGGAGGTCCGCGGACGGATCAACCTGCGCCATCGCGATGGCACCCCGGTCGCGGCCGAGTTCATCGCGGTCGCCAGCCTCGACGAGGGGGGCCGGTTCGAGGGAGCGAACGGGTCGGTGCGCGACATGCGCGAGCGGGATCGCCTGGAGCGCGACCTGCGCGCGTCGGAGGACCGCTACCGTAACCTCGCGTCGTCGTCACCGGACATGGTCTTCGCCACGGACGCCGAAGGTCGCTACACGTTCCTGTCCGATCGCGCCTCGACGATGCTCGGCTGGGACCTGGAGGCCAGCCTCGGTCGGCCGTTCGTGGAGTTCGTGGCACCGGGCTGGGAGGCCGAGGCGGCGGCGAGCTACCGGGCCGTGATCGACCATCCCTCGACCGTCCACTCGGTCAGGATCGACTTCCTCGACGGTTCGGGCGCACCGCGCCCACTCGAGATCAACGTCCTGGCCAAGGTCGAGGACGGCGTGATCGTCGGCATCAACGGCGTCGCCCGCGACATCTCCGAGCGGCTCCGCCTCGAGCGCGAGCTGAGCCAGTCCGAGGAGCGCTACCGGTTCCTCGTCCAGAACTCGCCCGACATCGTGTTCGCCACCGACGCCGAGGGCCGGTTCACGTTCCTGTCCGACGCGATCGAGCGGGTCACGGGCCACCGGGCCGCCGACATGATCGGTCGACACTTCACGTCGTTGATCGATCAGACCACGGGGCCGGTCGCTGGCAATCGCTGGGCGGAGCTCGTTGCGAACCCGGAGCGCGAGCAGCAGGCCGCGCTGGTGCTGGTCGGGCCGGACGGGCGGCGGGTACCGGTCGACGTCCGCGCGATCGGCGTGACGGACGACGACGGACGATTCGCCGGCATCCAGGGCGCGACACGCGACGTGAGCGATCAGGTCCGCCTCGAGAACGAGCTGCGCCGGCAGGCCGGTGAGCTGGCTGCCGGGGAGGAGCGCGCCCATCTCGCCCGCGAGCTGCACGATTCCGTCACCCAGGCACTGTTCTCGATGACGCTCGTCTCGCGCTCGGTCGAGATGCTGCTCGAGAAGGACCTGTCGGGCGCGCGCGAACAGTTGGGACAGCTGCGCGAGCTCCAGCGGGAGGCGCTGGCGGAGATGCGCGCGTTGATCTTCGAGCTCCGGCCGGGCAACCTGGAGCAGGACGGGCTGGTCCGGGCTCTCAAGACCCATGCGAGTGCGCTCCAGGGCCGGCTGGGGCTCCCGATCGTGGTCGAGAGCGATCTCGCCGACCGCTTGCCGCTGCCAGCGGAGGAGGTGCTGTACCGCATCGCCCAGGAGGCCCTCCACAACGTCGTGAAGCACGCCGCGGCGCGCCGGATCCGGGTGGATGTCCGGCACGACGCCGGCGGCGTCCGCCTGCGGGTCGAGGACGATGGCAAGGGATTCGACCCCGAGCGAGTGCCGGACGGTCACCTGGGCCTGGCCGGGATGCGCGCGCGGGCAGACCGGATCGGCGCGGAGTTCTCGTGCGCGAGCCGACCCGGCGAGGGCACCACGGTGGAAGTCCGGATGGCCGCAGACACGCTGGCCGAGCTTGCCAGCGCGGCTGGGCTCCGTCCGCCCACCGCAGCGGAGGCCGCGTCGATCCGCGACGGATGACGTAGGGACGACCCGTCATTCGGCCGATCCGGCCTCCCGGCGAGCGTCGCTTTCGGCGGCCGGGGCCTTCGCCCCACTATGGGGCTATGTCACAGGTCGGTCCCCGCAACGACGGCCCGCTCCGAGTGCTCGTCGTCGATGCCGATGACCGAGTGCGTGAGAGCCTCACCCGTCTCCTCGCCATCAGCGGTCAGTGCATGGTCGTCGCCGACGCCGGGCAGGTCGGCCCGGCGCTCGATCTCGCCATCGACCATGCTCCCGACGTCGTCATCGTCGATCCCCGCCTGCCGGAGGTCGACGGCGGCATCACGTTCATCAGTCGGCTCCGCGCCGACCTGCCGTCGACCCGGATCCTCCTGATGAGCTGGTCAGATTCGCTCGAGTCGGCGCTGCTCGACTGTGGTGCCGACGGCTTCGTGCGAAAGACCTTCCGCCCGAGTGAGCTGACCGCCGCGATCCTCGCGGCCGGCCGCGCGCCCGAGCCGCATTGATCCCAGCACGCATCAGCGCCGATCCAACACGCAGCCCGCACCAGCCGGAGGTCGGTCCTTTGCTAGACTCCACGACGCTCTCAGCCCTTGACACGACCCCTCCATCGACCGGCGCCGATCTCGCGCCAGGAGCCGACGTGACCGATCCCGCCCCCATCCGCGTACTCATCGTGGACGACCACTCGGTCGTGCGCATGGGCCTCAAGATGTTCTTCGACCACCAGCCCGACATCGAGGTCGTGGGCGAGGCCGCCGACGGCTCCGAGGGCGTGGCGATGGCCCGCCGCCTCGAGCCGGACGTCGTGCTCATGGACCTGCTGATGCCGAACATGGACGGGGTGACCGCCATCGGCCGGATCAAGGCCGAGCGACCGGAGACGGAGATCGTGACCATGACCTCGTTCATCGAGGAGGAGAAGGTCACCTCCGCGCTCGAGGCCGGGGCTTCCGGGTACGTGCTCAAGGACGCCGAGGCCGAGGAGGTCGCGGCGGCGGTCCGTGCCGCGTTCGCCGGCGAGGTC
>DATBMM010000275.1:0-2825 GCA_036554825.1 Candidatus Limnocylindrales bacterium | reverse complement strand
GACCAACGTCATCTCCATCACCGACGGCCAGATCTTCCTCGAGACCGACCTGTTCAACGCCGGCCAGCGGCCCGCGCTGAACATCGGCATCTCGGTGTCGCGCGTCGGCTCGGCCGCCCAGACCAAGGCGATGAAGGGCGTCGCCGCGCCGCTCAAGCTCGATCTCGCCCAGTACCGCGCGCTCGCGGCGTTCGCCCAGTTCGCGTCCGACCTCGACAAGGCGACCCGCGACCAGCTGACCCGCGGCGAGAAGCTGTCGGAGATCATCAAGCAGCCGCAGTACCAGCCGCTGCCGGTGGAGCGGCAGGTCGCGATCCTGTACGTCGCGACCACCGGTAAGCTCGACGACGTCCCGACCCCGCGGGTCCGCGAGTTCGAGACGCAGTTCTATCGCTTCCTCGAGACCGAGCAGCCCAAGATCCTGCAGGAGCTTGGCGAGACCAAGAACCTGACCGACGAGCTCAAGCAGGGGCTCGACGACGCCGTCGAGCGCTTCCGCGTCGAGGTCATGGGGATGGATGCGGCCAAGGCCAGCCCGAAGGCCGCCGCCGCGCCTACCGAGGGCTCGATCTCGACCTCACCATCCCCGACCGCGGCTGCGGCCGACGCCGTCAACCCGGACGCCGTCGCCGACCCGGACGACGCCAGGCCCAGCACGACGGACGACACCGAGCAGTAATGGCCTCCCAGCGGGATATCCGCCGGCGCATCGGTGCCGTGCGGAACATCAAGCAGATCACGCGGGCGATGCAGTTCGTGGCCGCCTCGAAGCTCAAGCGCGCCCAGGACTCGACGCTCGCCGCGCGCCCGTACAGCGACGTGATCGATGAGGTCCTCGCCGATCTTGCCACCGTGCTCGGCGCCGAGGACCATCCGCTGCTCGCCGAGCGCGAGCCCGGCGGCAAGCGTCTGATCGTGCTGATCACGACCGACCGCGGCCTGGCCGGCCCGCTGAACACCAACACCATCCGGTTCGCCGCTCGCGAGATCACGGACTCCAAGGGCGACCTGGCCGTCGTGACCGTCGGCCGAAAGGGCCGCGATTCGATGCGCCGCGCCGGGGTGCCGATGGAGGCCCATTTCGCGGGCTTTGGCGATCGACCGACCTTCGCCGATGTGATCCCGCTGGCACGACTCATCACCGACGACTTCCTCGAGCGGAAGTTCGACCGCGTGGACATCATCTACAGCCGCTTCGTGACGACCCTCACCCAGCGAGCCGAGATGGACACGCTCCTGCCGATCGAGCCGTCCGAGGACACCGAGGGCATCCCCGGCAACCAGTTCATCTTCGAGCCCAGCGCGGCGGCGGTCCTCGAGCAGCTCGTGCCGCGCTATGTCGCGACGCGCCTGTTCCAGGCGGTCCTCGAGGCCAAGGCCAGCGAGGAATCCAGCCGGATGGTCGCGATGAAGAACGCCACCGAGAACGCCGAAGAGCTCATCGAGGACCTGACGCTCTCGTACAACAAGGTCCGCCAGTCCAACATCACCCGCGAGATGATCGAGATCGCGTCGGGCGCCCAGGCACGCTAGCTGCCTGGCCCAGCCTGCGGGCTGGCGCGCCCGATGCCAAAGGAGGCATCCGACCCATGGCTACCGCCGCACCGACCGGGACCGGTCGGGTCATCCAGATCACCGGACCCGTCGTCGACATCGAGTTCCCGGCCGGCCAGCTTCCGGCGATCCTCAACGCGGTGGAGATCGACCGCGAGGGGCAGTCCTCACTGGTCTGCGAGGTCCAGCAGCACCTCGGCAACAACTGGGTCCGGTCGGTCGCGATGACCACGACCGACGGGCTGGCGCGCGGCGTTGGCGTGCGCGACACCGGCGCCCCGATCTCGGTGCCGGTCGGGGAGGCGACGCTGGGTCGCGTGTTCGACGTGCTCGGCCGCCCGATCGACGACAAGGGCGACGTCAATGCCGAGAAGACGCTGCCGATCCACCGCGACGCGCCGGCATTCGACGAGCAGTCGACCGAGGTCGAGGTCTTCGAGACCGGCCTCAAGATCATCGACCTGATCTGCCCGTTCAAGAAGGGTGGCAAGGTCGGCATCTTCGGAGGCGCCGGGGTCGGCAAGACGGTCATCATCCAGGAGCTGATCCGGAACGTCGCCCAGGAGCACTCCGGCTACTCGGTGTTCGCCGGTGTCGGCGAGCGCAGCCGCGAGGGCAACGACCTCATCCACGAGATGACCGAGTCGGGCGTCCTCGCCAAGACGGCCTTCGCGTTCGGCCAGATGAACGAGCCGCCCGGGGCCCGACAGCGCGTGGCCCTCACCGGCCTGACCATGGCCGAGTATTTCCGCGACGAGGAGGGGCGTGACGTCCTCCTCTTCATCGACAACATCTTCCGCTTCACCCAGGCCGGCTCCGAGGTGTCGGCGCTGCTGGGCCGGATGCCCTCGGCGGTCGGCTACCAGCCGAACCTGGCGACCGAGATGGCCGGCCTCCAGGAGCGCATCACGTCGACCAAGAAGGGCTCGATCACGTCGCTCCAGGCGGTGTTCGTCCCGGCCGACGATTACACCGACCCGGCGCCGGCGACGACGTTCGCCCACCTCGATTCGACGATCCGCCTGGAACGATCGATCGCCGAGCTCGGCATCTACCCCGCCGTCGACCCGCTGACCTCGACCTCGCGTGTCCTCGACCCGAACGTCGTCGGCCAGGAGCACTACGAGGTTGCCCAGGAGACCAAGCGCGTCCTGCAGCGCTACCGCGACCTCCAGGACATCATCGCGATCCTCGGCATCGACGAGCTGTCGGAGGAGGACAAGGCCACAGTCGCACGGGCGCGGCGCCTCCAGCGCTTCGCCAGCCAGCCC
>DATBMM010000188.1:0-4032 GCA_036554825.1 Candidatus Limnocylindrales bacterium | reverse complement strand
GTCGGCCTCGTCGAGCTCGTCGTCGGTCGGCTCGAGCGGCTCGTCGGGCGTGCGGTCACGGGGCTCGGTCACGGGCGTGTCATCGCTCCCTGGGGCTCGTCGCGGACCGTCGGGACCGGCGCCGCGGGCGGCCGACAGGATACCCGATAGGCGGTCACGCCTCGCGTACGGCGGGCACGAACCAGCCGGCGATCCCGGCCGCGGCCGTCACCAGGCCGAAGGCCGCGATGACCGTGGTCACCCCCACGACCTCGGCGAGGATCCCGCCCAGGCCGGTCGAGAGCGTCATGGCGCCGAACACGAGCGAGAAGCGGAACCCGACCACCCGGCCCAGGAGGTTGCCCGGCGTCCGCTCCTGGAACAGGGTCTGGCTCGGGATGATGAAGACCATGTTGGCGATGCCGATCCCGAACGCGATGGCCAGCACGATCGCGAGGTTGCCCGAGAGCGCCATCAGCGTCGTCAACAAGCCGAGCACGGTGTACCCGGCGATGATCAGGCGACCTTTGGCGAGGCGGGCCCCGATCAGGCCGATGACGAACCCGCCGATCAGGTTGCCGGCGCCCTGGCTGCCCTCGATGAAGCCGTAGACCGCCTGCCAGTCGAATCCCTGGTTCCCGAAGACCCGTTCCGCGAACACCGCCGTCTGGCCGATGAGCACGCCGATCGTGAGCTGGGCGACGAGCGCCTGGAGCGTGTTCGCGAGCAGGACACGGTCGTTGCGAAGGAAGCGCCAACCGGCCATGAGCTCGCCCCGGAAGCCGGTCGCGGCCGGCTCGGCGGTCGCGCCGGTGGGCGCCTCGGTCCGGACCGGTCGCGGGATCAGCGTGCTGAGCAACACGGCCGATGCGAGATAGGTGGCGCCGTCGAACCAGAAGGCGATCGAGACGGAATCGGCCACGAGGGCGACGAAGAGGCCGGCCAGCGGGAAGCCGATGACGTCCGCCAGGGTCTCGCCCACCCACAGCGCCGAGTTGGCGGTGAGGAGCTCGTCCTCGCGGACGAGCCGCGGCAGGATCGCGACCCGCGCCGGCCGGAAGAAGATCGAGACCGTCGTGAGGAGGAAGACCAGCGGGTACGCGAGGTAGATGTTCAGGGACGCCGCGATCGGCATCACGACCACGATCGCCGCGCGCAGGATGTCGCTGACGACGAGGACCTCGCGATGGTCCCAGCGGTCGACCAGCGTCCCGGCGATCGGCCCGAACAACAGGTTGGGGAGGGTCGCCGCGACGAAGACCATCGCCACCGCGATCGGCGAATCGGTGACCACGAAGACGATGGCTGCGATGGCGACCTGGTGGACGCGATCGCCGAACAGCGAGATCAGCTGGCCGGACCACAACGCGCTGAACGAGCCATTCAGGGCGAGGCGGACGTACGGGTGGCGCCGGAGCCGGGCCAGCACCTCCGGCGAGAGCCCGGGGATCGGGATCGCGGCGCGTGGGGGCGGGGTTTCCTCGACGCCCGCGGGGTCGGCGCCGGGACCTGCCAGCCGCTGTCGGCCCGCGCCGAGCACGGTCGGTCGCTGCAGGGCGGCGGTCCGCTGCAGACCCGGCGACAGGCCGGACCGCCGGCCGTCTCCCGCACGTTCGGCAGCCAGCCGGCGGCGCAAGGCGGCGTCCTCGGCCTCCTCGACCGCGGACGGGACCCGGACGACGCCCGCGAACAGGAAGAAGGCCAGCCCGAGGGTCAGGAACAGGTCACCGAGCGAGTAGACGTTACGGATGACCGCGACGGGCACCGGGATGACGTCGCCGAGGATGAGGAGCCGTCCGAGGAAGTCGGGGGCCGGCGCGTCGACGACCACGTGGAAGGCTCGGCCGACGTCCGCTTCGGTCAGGCCGGCAGCCGCCAAGGCTGGTGCCCAGATCGGCATGAAGCCGCCGTTGAGGAGGATGACGAGCGTGTTCGAGAGGACGCCGAGGAACGCCAGGCTCAGACCCGGGTAGGTCCGGTTGACCCAGAGGGCGACGAGGAGGACGCCGAACGCACTCGCGAGCAGGGGCAGGCGCAGCGCCTGGACGATCTCGACTTGGGCACCCAGTGCCGCCTCGGTGGCGAAGCGGATGACGACCGCGGCGACGAGCAGCCCGGTCCAGCGGAGCCGGATCTCGGCGAGGTTCCGGAGGCGCCCCCCGGCCAGCAGGCCGAGGACCAGACCGAGGAGGATCCCGCCGATCAGCATCGCGTCATGATGCTGGAGCGGACTCCCGCGGCGTCAGGCTTGCTCGGACGCTTGGGGGACGGCCGGCAGCGTGCCGGTGGCGGGCGGCTCGGCGAGCCGCGTGGCAGCAGCCTGGCCGAGGAGCGGGATCGGGCGCGGCTGGACGGTCCGGCCCGGATCGGCGACACCCTCGACGTGGTCGGTCTTCACGAAGGCGTCGACCACGACCGGGTCGAACTGGATGCCGGCGAACTTGCGTAGCTCGGCGAGCGCCTGCTCGGCCGTCAGCGGTGTCATGCGGTACGGGCGGGCGGCGGTCATCGCCTCGAACGCATCGGCGACGTGCAGGACGCGGGCGAGCTTGGGGATCTCGTCACCGATGAGACGATCCGGGTAGCCCGAGCCGTTGTACCACTCGTGGTGGTGGCGGATGATCGGCAGCTCCGGGGCGAGTTTGGTGACCGGGGCGATGATCTGCGCGCCCAGGACGGGGTGCGCATTCATGATCATCCGCTCGTCCTTGTTGAGCCGCTCCTGCTTGAGCAGGACACGGTCCGGCACACCGATCTTGCCAACGTCGTGGAGGAGGCCGCCCCACTCGAGCGCCTCCAGCTCGGCGTCGCTGACCCGCATCACGCGCCCGATGTCGACCGCGATCTCCTTCACCCGATGACTGTGCTTCGCGGTGAACGGGTCGCGCTTGTCGACGGCCTCGGCCAGGGCGCCGATGGTCTGGGTGAACATGTCGCGCATCTCGATGAAGCGCGCGTACGCCAGCCGGGTCGAGTACAACGGGACGGCGAACAGGGCCGTGGCCCACCACTGGACGGCGTAGACGACGGTCATCAGCCACGACAGCGGCGCCAGTGCAACCATGCTCCCGAGGACGCCACGAGTGTCGGCGAGTATGGACTCGCGGATGGGCTGCCCAGTCCGGAGGCTCAGGAGAACAAACGCAAGCCAGACATTGAGGATTTGGAAGGCCGCTGCGGCCACCATGGCGCTGGCGAAGTTTGTAAACGGCCCCAGGAACGGTGTTACGGCGAGGCCAACCTCGTAAACCATGCCGCCGACGATCGCCGGGATCACCAAGCAGGCGTGATTCGCGAGGGAACCGTACCAAGGAATGCGACCCCGCAGCTCGCGAAGCTCGGTAGTCCCGATAGCCGCCACCCAGCCACCGACGGCCGGTCCGCCGAGCATGAAGGACGCCATGATCGGAGCGACCGCCACGCCAATCTGGGATCCCCGCGGTTGCAGCACGGGCCACGCGGAGGCCAAGAGCGTGATTGCGGTCCACGCGAGGACGCCTAGCGTCAGCTCGGTCGGATCTATGCCAGGAAGGCCGATGTCGATCGCGATTCCAGGCCTGACGGGAAACAGAAAAGTCGCGGCCACCAGCGCCCAGGCGCCAATGGCCACGACGGTTGCGACGTAGAGCTTTAGGGACCTGGGCATCGTTCGGGAGTCAGCCACCTTCCTCAACTCTACGGCCACTGCCGTGGCGAGGGTAATGGGCCATCCGTACTAGAAGCCCCTGAGAGAAGCCCCTCCGGCTAGCGCAATCATCGCCACGCTCGAGAGCGTGACGATGATCCGCATCACACGGACCTTCACTTTGGTCCTTACCAGCCCTTGACGGACTCGGGAGCCACTTGCGAACCTCCTTCGCGGCCTTCGTGTTCTGGGAAACACGAAAACCGACCTGACTGGAAGTCGGTCGGTTGCACTAGTCGCTCCGCCTCACCCTAAGTGCCCAATTCAGGTGAAGCATCGCCGCGTCCGAGCGTCTTAACGGTTCTTCCTAGTACTGGGGTACTAGCAAGTGACCGGACTCTAGGGATGGCTAAGTAAACCGGTCAATA
>DATBMM010000298.1:0-6923 GCA_036554825.1 Candidatus Limnocylindrales bacterium | reverse complement strand
GTCCAGCACGACCTTGGCGGCATTCACCTGGGGCTTGCCGCCATCGACGATGACGAGATCGGGCATCGCCCAGCGGCGCTCCTCCTCGCTCCCCTCCTCCCCCGACTTCGTCGCCCGGAACCGGCGCCGCAGCACTTCCTGATGGCTCGCGACGTCGTTCGGCCCCTCGACGGTCCGGATCCGGAACCGACGGTACTCGCCCGAGCGGGGCTTGCCGTCCTCGAAGACGACCATGCTGCCGACCGACTCGGACCCCTGGAAGTTCGAGATGTCGTAGCACTCGATGCGGAACGGGATACCGGGCACCTCGAGCGCCGCCGCGAGCTCTTCCAGGGCGGCCAGCGTCTTGCCCTGGTCGGCCAGCCAGCGGGCCTGCTCGCGGGCCAGGGTCTCGGCCGCGTTGCGTTCCGCCAGCCCGAGCAGCTCCCGCTTCTCGCCGCGCTGGGGCGTCCGGAGGTGGACCGGGCCACCGCGCTTCTCGACGAGGAACGTCTGGAGGTCCTCGGTGTCGGTCACAGCCGCCGGGACGTGGATCTCGCGCGGGATCGATGTCGCCCGCGTGTAGTACTGCTCGAGGAAGCTCGTCAGCACCTCGGCGTCCGAGGCCTCGCGCGCCGCGTCGAGCAGGTAGACGTCCCGGCCGATCATCTTGCCGTCGCGGATGATGAACAGCGTGACGGCGGCCTGGTTGTCCTGGCGGGCCATGCCCGCGAGATCCAGCTCGGTCCGGGCGAACGCGGCCATCTTCTGGCTCTCCATCGTCCGCTCGATCGCCCGGATCTTGTCCCGGTTGGCTGCCGCTCGCTCGTACTCCTGGCGGTCCGACGCCGCCGTCATCTCACGCCGGAGCGCCTTGACCAGCGTCTCCTGACGACCCTCCAGGAACAGCTCGACCTGCTCGATGTCCGCCCGATAGTCCGCTTTCGAGATCGCCTGGATGCAGGGCCCCTGGCAGCGCTTGATGTGGTACAGCAGACACGGTCGCTGGAGGGCCCGCTCGCCGTCGCGGATGTCGATGGTGCAGGTCCGGAACGGGAACAGCCGCCGGACCAGGTTCATCGATTCGTCGACGCTCGTCGCCGACGCGTACGGCCCGAAATAGCGGCTGCCGTCGTTGACGAGCTTGCGGGTGCGCTCGACGCGCGGGAAGTCGTCCCCGAGCGTCACCTTGATGTACGGGTAGCTCTTGTCGTCCTTGAGGCGGACGTTGAAGCGGGGCTTGAACCGCTTGATCAGGTTGTTCTCGAGCAGCAGCGCCTCGCTGACACTGTCGACCTCGGTGACCTCGACATCGGCGATCCGGTCGATGACGCTCCGGATCCGATGGCCCTCGCCCATCGTCGGGGTGTGCTTCTGCCAGTAGCTGCGCACGCGGTGGCGCAGGCTCTGGGCCTTGCCGACGTACAGCACGTCGCCCCGCGCGTCCTTCAGTAGGTAGACGCCGGGGCGGTCGGGCAGGCGCTTGAGCGTGGCCTCGAGCTCTGGAGTCACCCGTTGATGCTAGGGCAATGGCCAGACGACGGGCCAGACGTGGTGCCCGGTAGAGCCGGGATCGAGACCTGCTCGCGATACTCTCGCGATGCATCCGTCAGTCCGGGAGCGCCTCGAGCATCTGACGCCGGATCAGCGCGCCGCCGCGACCGCACCCCCGGGGCCGGTGCTGTGCGTCGCCCCGGCAGGGAGCGGCAAGACCACGACCCTCGTCGCGCGGATCGCCTGGCTGGTCGATGGTGGCGCCGACCCCGCAACGATCGCCGCGATCACGTTCAACAAGCGCGCGGCGGAGGAGCTGTCTGAGCGTACGGACGCGGCGCTCGCGCCGCTCGGCGTGGCGCCCGGGGCCGTCCGCGTCCGGACGTTCCACGCGCTCGGCCGCGAGATCCTCCGGGAAGCCGGACGTCCGGTCGATGGCCTCATCGATCGGGCGGACGTGATGTCCGCTCTCTGGCCGACGATGTCGCTGGCCGAACGTGGCCGCCTCGACACCGCGTTCTCGCGACTGAAGCTCGACCTGGGCGTGACCGCGGACGAGGTGGGCGCCGATCCCGCGGCCGGGCCTGTCGCCCGTGCGTACGTCGAGTACGAGGCCGCGCTCCGCGCCCAGAGCGCGCTCGACTTCGACGACCTCGTCCGAGGCGCGCTCACGACACTCGAGGCGGAGCCGGCGCAGCTCGCCGCCTGGCGCCGCCGGTGCACCGATCTGCTCGTCGACGAGGTCCAGGACGTCGACCGATCGCAGCTCCGCTTGGCGCTGCTCCTCGCCGCACCGGCGAATCGGATCTTCCTGGTCGGTGACGACGACCAGTCCATCTACGGCTGGCGACTGGCCGACGTCAGACGCGTCCTCGCCATCGGCGAGGCCCTGCCCGGTCTCCGTCGGGTCGACCTCGAGATCAACCATCGTTGCCCGACGCCGGTCGTCGAGCGCGCGGTCCGGCTGATCGCCCACAACCAGGAGCGCTTCGACAAGGTCATCCGCCCGCGACCGTCCGCGGCCGGGTCAGTGGTGCTCGCGCCGGATGCCGCGGACGAACCGGAACGCACCGTTCGGTTGCTGCGTGCCTTCCCCGACGATGACGGCACGCGCGCGATCCTGGCCCGGACGAACCGGGAGCTGCGTCCGGCGGTCGTGGCGGCGCTGGAGCTCGGTGAGCCCTTCCGGGCGACATCCGTCGAGCTGCTCATCGACCATCCCGGGCTCCCGGCGATACTCGACCGTGTCGCCGCCGAGACGCCGGCGAGCCTGCCACTCCTCGTGCGGCTCGGTCGCTTCCGCGTGTCCCTCCCCGGCGATCCGTGGACCGACCGTGAGCTGGTGTCGGCGCTGCTCGGATGGGCGACGCCGTACCCGGACCTCTCGGCGTTCCGAGCGGCGATCGACGCGACCCGGACGCGGCTTGCCGATCTCCGGCGGGACGACGCGCGGCTATCGCTCGCGACCGCCCATTCGACGAAGGGCGCCGAATTCGATCACGTCGCCGTGATCGGCCTCGAGGAGGGCCGCTTCCCGAGCGGCCGCACCGTGGCCGAGGCCGAGGACCCGCAACGGGCGTACGAGGAGGAGCGACGCCTCGCGTACGTGGCCTGGACGCGTGCCCGCCGGTCACTCACGCTGAGCTACGACCCGACGGTGCCCTCGCCGTTCCTGCTCGAGGCCTTCTCCGCGGAGGAGCTCGGGTCGGTCAGCGCTTCGCCAGCGCGCGGTTGATCTCCCGCATCAGCCGGTCGATCGAGTCGAGGAAGGGTTCCGTGACCTCGGCCGGCAGCGCGTCGCGGACCGAGTCCTTCGGCCCATAGGCCGCCCGGGCGCGCAGCGCTGTCGAGCGCAAGCCCGGCAGGTCGTCGTCGCGCAGCCGGTCCGGGAGCGGGTCGAGGAAGGTGGCCCACCGCTCGGCGCGCCGTTCCCGTGCCGCGGCCAGGAGGCGATCCGCGTGACGGGCGGCGGTGAGTGCCAGGTCGTCGATCGGCCCCAACTCGTGGCGGGCGGGCCCGCCCGGTCGTGGCCGCTCAGGCATCCGCCGGGGTGGTCGCGGCCTCCGTCCCGGTCGCTCCCTCTGGCGGGGCGAGCAACAGCAGCGGCAGGCGCTTCCGTTCCGAGCCGTTGACGAGGATCCGGAACGAGTAGTCGCCGGGTGCCGGGAACGTGAGGTTCCAGAGGTCGATCGAGAAGGTCAGCGTCGCGTCCCGGCCGTCACGCTGGCTACGCGCGACCAGGCTGCCGGTCGCGCCGGCCACCTCCGACCCGTCCGGGTCCAACAGCACGAAGCGGATGTCGTGCTCCCGATCGGTCTCGGGTGCCGTCACCTGGAGCCCGATGACGAGCGCCAGGTGCGGGTGTCGCAGGGGGAAACGACGTCCTCCGATGCGCGCGATCCCGCCTCCGAGGACGTGGAACTTCTGGCCCGGTATCGTCTCGGCGGCGTCGGCGAGGAATGCGAAATCGATGTCCGGCACGCGGCTATCCTAGCCGCTGGTCGGGGCGCCGACGATGCGGAAGGAGGGGTTCCGGTGGGTGTCGCCGAGAACATCGCTGCCGTTCGACGGTTCTACGAGGCCGGCCCGGCGGACGACGATTCGGCGCGGGTCGAGTTCGCGTCGCCGGGTATCGTCTGGCACGTGCCCGGCGAGAACCGGGTGTCCGGCGAGTACCGTGGCGCACGCGCGGTCTTCGAGACGATGCCGGCCAGCATGCAGCCGCTGGACCGCTGGGAACTGGACCTGCACGAGGTCATGGGCAACGACGCGATGGTCGTCGCCATCGTCGACATCCGCGGGTCCCGTTACGGTCGGGACCTCGTCACGCGCGGCGCGCATGTCTTCCGCCTACGCGACGGCGTGATCGTCGAAGCCTGGGGCTTCGCGGCCGACCAGGCCGGGCTCGACGCCCTGCTCGAACCCGCCTAGACGATGAGCGACTGCCGCGGCTAGCGCGCCTTCGCCGCCGCGGTCGCGCGCTTGCGCGACGGCGTCGCCGCGACGGCGGGCATCGGGCCGTGGCCGTTGCTGCCGTTCCGTCCCCGGCCGGCCTCCTCGGCGAACGTCACGTCCGATAGCGGCACGAGCGGCTCGCCGCGCAGGACCCGATCCAGGTACTCACCGGTCGCCGAGCCCTTGGTCGCGGCGACCCGCTCGGGCGTGCCCTTGGCGATGATCCGCCCGCCACGGTCGCCGCCCTCCGGTCCGAGATCGACGATCCAGTCGGCCGTCTTGATGACGTCGAGGTTGTGCTCGATCACGAGCACGGTGTTGCCGCCATCGACCAGGCGATGGAGCACTTCCAGCAGCTTCTCGACGTCGGCGAAGTGGAGACCCGTCGTCGGCTCGTCCAGGACGTACAGCGTCCGGCCGGTGGCGCGCCGGGACAGCTCGGTGGACAGCTTCACGCGCTGCGCCTCGCCACCCGACAGGGTCGTCGCCGGCTGGCCGAGGTGGACGTAGCCGAGGCCGACGTCGTAGAGCGTCTGGAGCTTGGCCTTGACGTTCGGGACGGGGGCGAAGAAGTCGAGCGCCTCCGCGATCGTCATCTCGAGCACGTCGGCGATCGACTTGCCCTTGTAGTGGATCTCCAACGCCTCGCGGTTGTAGCGCTTGCCCTTGCACACCTCGCAGGGCACGTAGACGTCGGGCAGGAACTGCATCTCGATCTTGAGGATCCCATCGCCCTTGCAGTTCTCGCAGCGGCCGCCCTTGACGTTGAAGGAGAACCGGCCCGGCGAATAGCCGCGCAGCCGGGCCTCGGGCACGGCCGCGAACAGCTCGCGGATCGGGCCGAACAGCCCGGTATAGGTCGCCGGGTTGGAGCGCGGGGTCCGGCCGATCGGGCTCTGGTCGATCTCGATGATCTTGTCGACGTTCTCCGTGCCGCTGAGGCTCGTATGCGCCCCGACGGCCTCGCGTGACCCGTTCAACTCCCGCGCCAGGGCGCGATACAGCACCTCGGTGACCAGCGTGCTCTTGCCGCTGCCGCTGACGCCCGTCACTGCGACGAACGTCCCAAGCGGCACGCTGAAGTCGACGTTCCGGAGGTTGTGCTCGCGCGCACCCGTCACCGCGAGCGACTTGCCGTTGCCCTTGCGGCGGCGCTTCGGGATGGGAACCTGCCGCTCGCCGCGGAGATAGGCGCCGGTGATCGAGCGTGGCTCCGCCAGGAGCGTCTCGAGCGGTCCGTTCGAGATGATCTCGCCGCCGTGCTCGCCGGCCCCCGGCCCGATGTCGACGACCCAGTCGGCGGTCCGGATGGTCTCCTCGTCGTGCTCCACGACGAGCACGGTGTTGCCGAGGTCACGCAGCCGGGTCAGCGTGGCGATGAGCTTGGCGTTGTCGCGCTGGTGGAGCCCGATCGACGGCTCGTCGAGGATGTACAGCACGCCCATCAGGGTCGTGCCGATCTGTGTCGCGAGGCGGATGCGCTGGGCCTCGCCACCGGACAGCGTCACGCTCGTGCGATCGAGGGTCAGGTAGTCCAGTCCGACGTCGACGAGGAAGCCGAGTCTGGCGACGATCTCCTTGACCACCTGGTAGGCGATCGCCCGCTCCCGGTCGTTGAGCTGCGCGCCGAGGCCGGACGCCCACTTGAGGGCGTCGGTGATCGACATCGTGGCGATGTCCCAGATGTTGCGGCCGCCGATCGTGACGGCCAGGATCTCCGGCCGAAGTCGCTTCCCGCCGCACGTCGGGCACGGCTTCGTGACCATGAACTTCTCGATCTCGCCCTTGATGTAGTCGGAATCGGTCTCGCGATAGCGGCGTTCGAGGTTGGTGACGATGCCCTCGACGTTGGCCTTGTAGGTGCTCTCCCCTCGCTCGTGCCGGTAGCGCACGAGCACGCGCTCCTGGTCTCGCTTGGCGTGGAGCAGGTAGTCGAGCGCCTCCTTGGGCAGGTCCCTGACCGGGGCGCGGAAGTCCCAGCCGTGCGCCTCGCACACGGCCTCGAGGATCTTCATCCGCCAGGACGCGTCCGTCGACAGCAGTCCGCCGGTCCCCAGCGCTCCCTCGCCAAGACTCTTCTCCGGCCGCGGGATGAGGAGGGCCGGGTCGATCTCGAGCTTCGTACCGAGACCGGTACAACCCGGGCACGCGCCGTGCGGCGAGTTGAAGGAGAACGAGCGCGGCTCCAGCTCGTCGATGGTGAACCCGTCGTACGGGCAGCTGTACTTCTCGCTGTAGCGCCGCTCCTCGAACGCCGGCGGCTCATCGTCACGGGGCGCGGGTGCGATGAGGACCACACCCTCGCCGAGGCGCAGCGCGGTCTCGATCGAGTCGGCCAGTCGCGATGCGTCCGGGTCCGGGATGACCACGCCGGTCTCCGGGTCGATCGGCCGGCCGTCGGGTGCCCGCTCGGCGCCGTCGGGCGCCTCCGCATGGCGGACGATGTAGCGGTCGACGATGACCTCGATCGAGTGGCGCTTGTACTTGTCGAGCGT
>DATBMM010000094.1:0-2288 GCA_036554825.1 Candidatus Limnocylindrales bacterium | reverse complement strand
CTGTGGTGCGCCGCCATCGTGGCGGTCTTCGTTCCAGTGGCCGTCGCGCGGTTCCGGCGGACCTGACCGCGGGCCGCCGCGGAGTCACGACACGCGCATCGTGTGCCAGCGGTCGGCCGTCTGGTCGAGCCCGACGAGTTCCTCCAGCCTCCGCCTCACCCTGCTCCTGCCGCCGGCCGGAACCTGACCGCTCCGTCGCGGTCAGCCGGCACCGGCAAGGACCTCCCGCAACCGGGCGGCGAAGGCCTCCGGCTCGCCGGTCTGGCCGTACTCGCCACCGAGGAACCCGCCGTGATCGCCGGGGAAGGGCGTCACCTGAACCCCAAGGCGTTCGGCGACGGCCTCGCCGCCGCGCTGTGCCAGCTCCCCGTGGGACGTCTCGCCCACGGCCACGACGATCCGGGTCGGGGCGCGCTTGAGCGCCTCGAAGTCCGGCTCGTAGCTCGTCAGCCACAGCACGCTGTGGGCGAGCATCAGATCGCCCCGCGTCCCGTCGTCCTCGGTCGGCATGCCGAACATGGCCGGATCGGGGGGCGGAGCGGCCGCGACCTCCGCGGTGAACGGGCCCTGGTGCATGACGACCTGCATGAAGTGGGCCATGCCGGCGTTCGACCCGGCCCGCTCGTAGGTCGCGTTGATGGCCCGGCAGGCCGCAAGCGCGTGCTCGCGATCGGGCACGAGCGACGCCAGCGGTGGTTCGTGGGCCACGAGCGTCCGGAGGTCACCGGGGTACGCCGCGACGAGGGCCAGCGCGACGACGGCGCCGCCGCTGCTCGCGAACATGTCGTACGGGGCCCCGCCCACCTCCTGGATGATCCGATGGACGTCCTCGGCCTGGACGGCCGGCGTGATCTTCACGGACGGGTCTTGTACCGGGCTGCGCTCGCCGTTGCCGCGCGGGTCGTACGTCACGATCGTGCGGTCGCCGAAGTGGCTGGCAAGCGTCCCGAACCCGGCCGCACCCATCGGCGACCCGATGAGGAACAGCGGCGGCTCGGTGCTCGCCTCGTTCCGACGCACGTCGTACGTGAGGGTGGCGCCCGGAGCTTCGATGGTCCGGGTGGTCGGCTCGATGGCCGTCGTGGTCATGGGTGCCTCCAGGCTGTCGGTGCGCGCGACGGATGGCTAGGCGGTGCGGACGGCATCCTCGGCGAGGATCGCGTCGATCTGGCCGACGGCCTGCTTGAGTCCCTCTTCCATGCCCATGGCCAGGATCTGTTCCATCGCCGCGGTGTCGGGGAAGATGCTCGCGATCGACATCCTCGTCCGGCCGTCGCCCAGGGCCGCGATGGTGACATCGACCTCGTTGACCGGCATGTCGGTGTTCGGTGTGCCGTCGGCCTCGGCGAAGCCGTCGCGGAAGACGAGCCGGTTCGGTGCGTCCGCCTCGACGATCTCCCAGTAGCCCTTCGGCTGGTCGCCGTCGGGCCCCGTCATGTGGTACTCGACGCGGCCACCCGACCGGAGGTCGTGCGCGGTCACGGTCGCGGGGTAGGTCGGCGGTCCCCACCAGCGCTCGAGCTGGCGCGGATCGGCCCACAGCTGCCAGACCCGCTCGGGCGGAACGTCGAACTCGGCGTCGAGCGTCATGGTCAGGCGCTCGGGGTCCTTACGGACGGCGGTCACGGTCATGGGTCAGGTCCTCCTACCCGGTGATGAGCTGGGTCATGCGGTCGATCCGACCACGCCATGTCTCCTCGTACTGGTCGAGGAGTCGGCGGGCGATGCGCAGCCCTTCGAGATCCGTCCGGACGACCTTGCGTCGCCCGACGCGCTCCTTGGTGACGAGGCCGGCCCGCTCGAGGATGGCGATGTGCTTCTGGACCGCCGCGAAGCTCATGGGGTAGTGGCCCGCGAGCTCAGCGACGCCCTCGTCCCCGCCGATGGCCCGCCGGACGATATCGCGTCGGGTGGCATCGGCGAGGGCTCCGAACATCCGATCGAAGTCGGGTGGGGCGACCTGCATAGATACAACCATACGGTTGTATGACGGCGATGTCAAGCTGTGCCCGTTAGTGGTGGGATCGCGGAGCGCTACGCTCCAGCGAGGGATCTCGAGCAGGAGGGTGATGCTCATGGGCCACGGACTCGAAGCGCGTGTGGATCCAGCGGGGACCGGCGAGAGCCTTCCGGGCTTCGGCGGGGATGACATCGTCGTGCGCCTGGAGACGACCGGGGACGACCCGATCACCGTCATCGAGGATGTCAGCCGGGACACCGAGCCGGCGCCGCTCCACAGCCACCCGTGGGATGAGCTGATCTACGTCCTCGATGGCGAGATGTCGCTG
>DATBMM010000082.1:0-5164 GCA_036554825.1 Candidatus Limnocylindrales bacterium | reverse complement strand
AGACGATCGCCAACCTCAAGAAGCGCGGCCTGAAGTACTCGGGTGCCGGCAAGGACCAGGCGGCGGCGCAGAAGCCGGCGATCCTCGAGGCCAATGGGACGCGCGTCGCGATCCTCGCCTACGACGCGATCGCGCCCGTTTACCACGCCGGCAAGGACGAGCCCGGGAGCGCGAAGCTCACCTTCGGTCGCGTGGAGGCCGGCATCAAGGCGGCGCGCAAGTCCGGCGCGAAGATCGTCATCGTGTTCCCCCATTGGGGTGCCGAGTACAAGTACAGCCCGTTCGAGAACCAGCAGCGGCTCGCCCGCCGCATCCTCGACGCCGGAGCCGACATGATCATCGGCAACCACGCGCATTACGCCGCGGCGGTCGAGATCTACAAGGGCAAGCCCATCTGGTACGCGCTCGGCAACTTCGTGTTCGACCAGACGTGGTCGGAGCCGACGATGGAGGGCATCACGCTCGAGCTGACCTTCCATGGCGCCGAGCTGCGCCAGATCCGGATGCGGCCGCACATCATCCTCGACAAGTCGCAGCCGAACTTCCTGGACCCGGCCGGTGATGGCCGCGCGGTGCTGGGTCCGATCTACGACGCGTCGAGGGGGCTGCTCCCCTACTGACCCCGCTCAGGGCAACCCGGCGAACAGATCGTCCTCGGGGCGCGCCGACTCCACGCGCGATTCGCGGAGGATGAACGCCTCGCGCGACCAGTGCTCCCGCCACCCGTCCAGGCCGACGGCCAGGAAGAAGAAGTCATCGGCGAGCTGCGTCCGGTGCGCCTTCATGGCCGCCCATTTCTTCTCCATCGGCGATCCGGAGATGTCCACCCAGGTCGTGATCGACTCGTCGGGGACCAGCAACCGGGCCTGGAAGGCCTCGAATTCCGCGAGCTGCTCCGGCGTGGCGTCGGCTGGCGGCGCCCACGGGTTCGGCTTGCCGATGGCCTCCATCTGGTCGCGGATCGCCGTGCGCACCGAGGCCGGGATCGCCTGCTCGTAGAGCTTCGCGGGCGACCACGGCGCGAGACCGCCGTCCTCCACGGACGGCCCGCCGCCACCGTGCTCCGGCGCGAGCTGCTCCGGATACCAGGCCGGATCGCCGGCGCGCGGGAACGCGCGGACGGTGACCTCGTGGCTGCGGATGTGGTCCGGGTGGCCGTACCCGCCGAAGTCGTTGTACGTGGTGATCACGTCGGGCTGGTAGCGCCGGATGAGCCACACGAGCCGGCGAGCCGCCTCGTCCAGGTCGGCCTGCCAGAACGAGCGGGGATCGCGGTTCCCGGCGCGGCCCATCATGTCCGAGTCGCGGTAGCCGAGGTTCTCCCACTCGGTCACGCCGAGCGCGCCCATCGCCGCTTCCAGCTCCCCGGCCCGGATCTCGCCCAGCCGTCGATGGTTGTCGGGCGTATCCATGTCGGGCACGACGATCTCGCCCATCTCCCCGCGCGTGCAGGTCACGAGCACGACGCGGCGACCGGCCTCGACGGTCTTGGCCATCGTCCCGCCGGTCCCGATCGTCTCGTCGTCGGGATGGGCATGGACGGTCATCAGGGTCGGGACGTGGTCGGTGGTCATCGGTCGATGCTAGCGCGAGGTCCGCGAGGGGTACTTTCGGGCCATGCCCGGGATGGGACGTGCATCGGTGCACCGGTGTCGCCGAGCACCGAGGGTCGACCGATGGTACCTGTGGGTCAGGTGCCTTCTAGGACCGTGGGCCTGACCATCCGGACATGATCCAAAGTCTCGGGCGACGACTCAAACTCATCTTCTACCGCGGCCCCGAGGAGGTCGACGGGGAGCTCCCCGTCGATGCGGGCACGACCGTCCTCCACCCGATGGTCGACTTCGTGGCGTACGCCGAGGACTGCACGCTGTCGGGGCGGACCAGGCTCGAGGCCGATCGGCTGACGGACATGCTCAACGAGCACGACGAGGTCCAGCTCGTCGATGTGCTCTTCCAGTCGCTCGCCGACCGCGCCAGCGTCGAGGTTCGCGAGGTGGTCGTCCCGCGCGACGACCTGCTGCTGGTGCACGCGACCGGGCCACGCGGCGACATGACCCGCCGGACCCGGACGCGGCAGACGTACGTGTCCATCGAGACCGGGCCCTTCGGCGTCCGAGGCTTCCTCCATGCCGCGCCCTTCATCGACGCGATCTCGGCGCTCGGTCGACGCGGCCCGATGGTGCCGCTGACCGACGCCGTGGTCGACTTCCGGATCGAGGACGAGTGGCATCGGCACCGGGTCGGGACGCTGATCGTGAACCGTCACGCCATCGACCGGATCAACGAGGCCACCGAGGGCGAGCCGGCCTTCCCGGATCCGCGGTTCGCCGATCTCGATCACGACGCGGTCGTTGACGGCGCGCCGCTGCCGATCCCGGCCGGTCCCGGTGTGGCGGACGCGCGGGAGGTGCGCAGCTCGTCCTAGCTGCCCCAGGGGCGCGTGCGTGCGGGTCGCGGCGCTACCATCGCCGCGATGTCCGCCGATCCCCCACAGACGCGGGGCCCGCTGTCCGGGATCCGGGTCGTCGACCTGTCCACGGTCCTCGCCGGGCCGTACGCGACCATGGTCCTCGCCGACCTCGGGGCAGACGTGATCAAGGTCGAGCCGCCGGACGGCGACGCGACTCGCGGCTGGGGCCCACCGTGGGTCGGTGATGCCGCGGCCGGCACTCGTACGGCCGCGTACTTCCTCGCGGTGAACCGCAACAAGCGCTCGATCCGCCTTGATCTGAAGACGCCCGCGGGTGGCGAGGTCCTGCGGCGCCTGCTTGCCTGGGGCGACGTCCTCGTCGAGAACCTGCGCCCCGGGTCGCTCGACCGGCTCGGCGTCGACGAGGCGACCCTTCGGGAGCAGCGCCCTGACCTCATCCATCTGTCGATCAGTGGCTACGGGACGAGCGGTCCGGCTGTCTCGCGGCCGGGCTACGACTTCGTGATCCAGGCGGTCGGCGGACTCATGTCGATCACCGGCGACGCGGATCGCGATGGCGGGCACCCGACGAAGGTCGGGGTCGCGATCAGCGACGTCGTCACCGGGCTGTATGGCGCCATCGGCATCCTCGCGGCGCTGATCGGCCGGGGCCAGGCCGGGGGCCAGCGGGTCGACGTGTCCTTGCTCGGGTCGACCCTTGCGGTCCTCGTCAACCAGGCCCAGAACGCGTTCGTCAACGAGCGATCGCCCGGCCGCCTCGGCAACGCTCACCCGAACATCGTCCCGTATGAGACGTTCGCGACGGCCGACGGCGAGCTCGCGGTCGCCGTCGGGTCCGAACGGCAATGGCCACGCTTCTGCGAGGCGATCGGGCTACCGGCGCTCGCCGCGGACCCGCGGTTCGCGACGAACGGCGACCGCGTCGACCACCGGGACGCCCTCCGACCGTTGATCGCGGAGCGGCTGGCGACCCGGCCGACGGCCGACTGGACCGCCGCGCTCGAGGACGCCGAGGTGCCGTGCGGCGCCGTCGCCGACCTGCTCGACGCCTTCGGATCGCCGGAGGCCACGGCCCTGGGCATGACCGCCGAGGTCGAGCATCCGGCGCTGGGCGTGATCCGCCAAGCGGGTATCCCGCTGCGGTTCGAGAGGACGCCCGGGGCCATCCGGACCGCCCCGCCGCTGCTGGGCGAGCACACCGACGAGGTCCTCGGGGAGCTCGGCTACGACGCGCCCCAGATCGCCCGGCTGCGTGGCACGGCCGTCGTATGAGCCGCGTGCAGACCTGCATGCGACCGCCCGACCCGGCCGCGACCCGCTGCTAGACTCGGCCGGCCCCGACCCCCGACCCGACCTGGAGGCCTCCTCGACATGACCGACGACCGCGAGCGCTGGGCGCTGATCCTCGGCGCGTCCTCCGGGATGGGAGAGGCGACCGCCGTCACCCTGGCCAAGGCCGGCTACAACATCTGCGGCATCCACCTCGACTTCCGGGCCGGGCTCGCGCATGTCGGGGAGGTCACGTCGGCCATCGAGGCGGCCGGCGCCGAGGCTCTCTACATCAACATGAACGCCGCCGATGACGAGAAGCGAGCGGCTGCCCTCGCCACGCTCGGTGAGCGCTTCGCACGCTCGCGGGCCGAGGGTCGCGAGCCGTACGTCCGGGTCGTGATGCACTCGCTCGCGTTCGGTTCGCTCGTGCCGTTCCTGTCGGAGGACCCCAAGGCCGGTGTCGACCGCAAGAAGATGGAGATGACCCAGGACGTCATGGCGAACAGCCTCGTCTACTGGGTGCAGGACCTGTGGCGCGGCGGCTTCCTCGGCAGGGGCTCGAAGATCTACGCGATGACCTCGGAGGGCTCGACCCGAGTCGTGCCGTCGTACGGGGTGGTGTCGTCGGCCAAGGCGGCGCTCGAATCGCACATCCGCCAGCTGGCCATGGAGCTCGCTCGCCACGGGACGGGTGTGACGGCGAACTGCATCCGGGCGGGCGTCACGGTGACGCCCGCGCTGCTCAAGATCCCCGAGTCCCAGACGATGATCGACATCACGATGAAGCGGAACCCGACCGGCCGGATGACCACGCCGCAGGACGTCGCGAACGCGATCTTGGCCCTGTCCGGCGAGGGAACGGACTTCATCAACGGCGACATCATCAGCGTCGACGGCGGGGAGTTCGTCACCGGATCGTGAGCGACACTGCCGCCGGACGCGTCATCGTCGTCGGCTCGGTGAATATCGACCTCGTCGTCACGGTCGAGCGCCTGCCCGCCCCGGGTGAGACCGTCATCGGGGGCCGGTTCGCGCAGCACCACGGGGGCAAGGGTGGCAACCAGGCGGTCGCCGCCGCGCGGCTCGGTGTGCCGACTTCGTTCGTCGGCGCGGTCGGTGACGACGACTTCGGACGGGCGGCGCGGGCGGCGCTCGAGGCCGAGGGCATTGACGTCAGCGAGCTCCGCACGTCGGCCGACGACCCGACCGGCGTCGCGCTCATCCTGGTCGACGCGCACGGCGAGAACAGCATCGCGGTCGCCGGCGGCGCCAACTCGGCACTGACCCCTGATCACGTGCGGGAGTCGTTGGGCCGTCTCGTCCCGCGGCCTGGCGACGTCGTGCTCGTCGGCCATGAGATCCCGACGGCGGCAACGGCGGCTGCCCTGGAGGCGGGTCGTGACGGTGGCGCCACGACCATCCTGAACCCGGCGCCCGCCATCGGTCTCGATGCGTCCA
>DATBMM010000048.1:0-19892 GCA_036554825.1 Candidatus Limnocylindrales bacterium | reverse complement strand
GATGATGGCGAGGTTGTAGACGATCGGCGCGATCGCGGCTGCCGCGAACCGGCCCTGGGTGTTGAGCACGCTCGTCGCGACGGCACCGAGTGCCAGGAAGATCGGTCCGAGGACCATGATCCTGGTCAACTCGATGGTCCGCGCCATCGTCACCGGATCGAAGCCGGCCGTGTACAGCGGCACGAGCCGGTCGGCGAAGACCAGGACGATGCCGGCCAGGACGAGGAGCACGATGAGCATCAGGTTGGCGACGGTCGACACGACCCGCCACGCCCTGGCGTAGCCGTCGGTCGCGACCACCGACGCGACGACCGGGATGAGCGCCGAGGAGAGCGCGCCCGCGGCCACCAACTGGAAGAGGAGGTCGGGGATCCGGAACGCGGCGAAGAATGCGTCGAGCTCACGCGTATCGGGGACGGCATTGGCGATGACGACGAGCCGCAGCCAGCCGAGCACGCGCGATACGAGGAACGCGCCGGAGACGATCAGGCCGGCCCGCGCCAGCGTCGCGGCGGTCGTCACGCGGTCGAGGTCCGCCGGGCTCGCGGGTGTGCCTCGCGATAGGCGGCCGCCAGGCGGCCCGGCGAGACGTGCGTGTAGACCTGTGTGGTCGCCAGGTTCTCGTGGCCGAGCAGCTCCTGCACGACCCGCAGGTCGGCGCCGCCATCGAGGAGGTGCGTCGCAAAGGAGTGGCGCAACGTGTGCGGCGAGACGCCCTCCGGCAGACCCGCCGCCCGGCACAGCCGGTCGAGCCGGTAGCGCAGGCCACGGACGCCGAGCGGGCTGCCGGCGTGGTTCAGGAAGATCGCGGTGGGCTGCGGATCGGTGACGCGGCCTCGCTCCGCGAGCACGGGCCGGCCGAGCTCCAGGTAGGCCTCCAGCGCGGCGATGGCCGGTCTGCCGAGCAGCCCGATCCGCTCCTTGCGACCCTTGCCCACCACCCGGATCTCGCCGCGGCGGAGGTCCATGGCGGCAAGGTCGGCGGCGGCCAGCTCGCTGATCCGGAGCCCGGCGGCGTACGCGACCTCGACGAGCGCCCGGTCCCGAAGCGCCAGGGCAGTGGCGAGCGCCGTGGCGTCGGGGCGGGCGGCGTCCGCGGTCTCGAGGTCGCGGTCGATGGCTGCAAGCAGCCGGTCGACCTCGTCGACCTCAAGCACGCGCGGCAGCCGGCGCGACGATCGGGGCGTCGCGATCGCGCCCCACGGATCGCCGTCGGTCAACCCTTCGCGTGCCGCCCAGCGGTGGAACGAGCGGATGGCCGCGAGGCGCTGCGCGACGGTCGACCGCGACGCGCCCGACCCCAGCCGCGCCAGGTACCCGCGCAACTGGTGGCGGGCCGGTCGGGTCCAATCGACCCCCTGCTCCGCGAGCCAGTCGAGGTACGCCCCGACGGCGGTGTCGTACGCGCGGATGGTGTGCGGCGAGGCATCGCGGGCCGCGAGCGATCGGAGGAAGCGCTGGAGGACCGGGTCGGTCGGCGGTCGGTCCGCGCGCCGGGCGCTCGAGCGTCGGGCGCCTCCGCGCCCACTCACGCCTCCGGGGCCAACTCGGTGGAGCGCCTCGTGCCGTTCGAGCCGCGGGCACCGCCACGCCCCGGGCCGCGCCGAGCGCCGGACCGCCCTCCGCCACGTCGGGCGGGTCGGGCCAGCGCCTCCGGATCGGGCGGTCCGCCCGGATACGCCTCGCCCGGCACGATGGCGTCGGCTGGGACCTCGCTCGTGGACCCGCACTTCAGGCAGATCGCCGCATCGCCCTTGCGGGCCAGCGGTCCCGCATCCGTGTCGTGCGTGCCGCCGAGCGGCTCATGGTTCGTGGTGAAGTCGCACTTCGGATAGTTCGAGCACCCCCAGAAGACGGTCCCGGTGCGCCGCGCGCGACGCGGGACCAGGTGGCCGTCGGTGTTCTTCGGGCAGATGACCTCGAACGGCAGCGGTTCGGGCGGTGGCGGGCCCTCGCGCTTGATGTAGTCGCAGTCCGGGTAGCGCGAGCAACCCAGGAACGGCCCGAACCGTCCGCGGCGACCGACCAGCGTCCCTTCCCCGCACTTGGGGCAGGTCTCGCCGGTGCCCTCCTGGGGCGGTGGCTCCTCCCCGGGGAGTGGCCGCGTCTCCTTGTGCTCGGGGTACATCGAGCAGGCCAGGAACCGGCCGTTGCGCCCGAGGCGGATGACCATCGGATGGCCCTCCGAGCACACCTCGTCGGTCGGCTCGGTCGTGAAGTCGCTTCGGCGCAGCTCACGGCGCTTCTCGGCGACCCGGTCGCGCAGCGGCGCATAGAACGCCTCGAGCAGTGGCACCCACGCGCGTTCTCCGCGGGCGATCTCGTCGAGTTCCTCCTCCATCCGGGCCGTGAAGGCGAGGTCCACGTAGTCGCCGAAATGCTCGACCAGCAGGTCGGTCACGATTCCGGCGACTGGCTCCGGTCGGAGGCGCCGCTCCTCGACCCGGACGTAGCCTCGATCGATGATCGTCGAGATCGTCGCGGCGTAGGTCGACGGCCGGCCGATGCCGTGCTCCTCGAGGGCCTTGATCAGCGTCGCCTCGGTGAAGCGTGGCGGCGGCTCGGTGAAGTGCTGGGTCGGCGTGACCTCGCGGACGTCGGTCCGATCGCCCTCCGCCAGCGCCGGCAGTCGCCGGACATTCTCGTCCTCGTCGGCGGCCTCGTCGTCGCGACCCTCGGTGTAGACGCGCGAGAAGCCCTCGAACAGCGTCCGCGTGGACGACGCGCGCAGCTCATACGGCCCATCGGCGAGCTCGACGGTGGTGGTCTCGAGCTCCTTCGGCGCCATCTGCGAGGCGAGGGCGCGCTGCCAGATGAGCCGGTATAGCCGCAGCTCCTCGGGCTTGAGCGTCCCTTCCAGGGAATCGGGATCGCGTCGGAAGCTCGTCGGCCTGATGGACTCGTGCGCCTCCTGGGCGCCCTTCGCCGTGGTCTTGTGGACGCGGCCGCCGGCCATCGAGAACGGCTCGCCGTAGCGCGCGGTGATGACCTCGCGTGCCTCGGCCATGGCGACACCGGCCATCGACGTCGAGTCCGTGCGCATGTAGGTGATGAGCCCGACCTGCCCCTCCGGCAGCTCGATGCCCTCGTACAGCCGCTGCGCGATCGACATCGTCCGCTTCGGGCTGAACGACAGCTTCCGGCTCGCCTCCTGCTGGAGGGTCGAGGTCGTGAACGGCGGCGCCGGCGACCGCTTCTGGGTTCGGACGCCGATCTTCTGCACGATCGGGTGGGCGTCGCGCAGCGCCGCCACGTGGAACGCGGTGGTCGCGTCGTCAGGCAGGTCCAGCGCCTCGCCATCGATGCGGACGAGCTCCGCGGCGAAGGTGTCGCCGGCGGCGGTCGCGAGGATCGCCTCGATCGTCCAGTACTCGCGCGGGGTGAACGCCTCGATCTCGCGCTCGCGTTCGACCACGAGTCGCACGGCCACCGACTGGACGCGGCCGGCCGACAGGCCGCCCCGGACCTTGCGCGACAGCAGCGGGCTCAGCGTGTAGCCGACCAGCCGGTCGACGATGCGGCGCGTCTGCTGCGCATCGACCAGGTTGCGGTCGATGTCCCGCGGGTTGGCAAAGGCCTCACGGATCGCCGGCTCGGTGATCTCGCTGAACGTCACCCGCCGGGTCTTCTCGGACGGGACCTGCGCGGCCTCGGCGACGTGCCAGGCGATGGCCTCGCCCTCGCGGTCGAGGTCGGTCGCCAGGAAGACGAGGTCCGACCCCTTGGCCGCCTTGGCGATGTCGTTCACCTGCTTGCGGCGGTCCTCGTTGATGACGTATTCGGGCTCGAAGCCATGGTCGACGTCGACCCCGAACTTGCCCTTGCCTGGGTTCTCCGGGAGGTCGCGGACATGGCCGTAGGAGGCGAGGACGCGGTAGTCGTCGCCCAGGTAGCGCTCGATCGTCCGCGCCTTCGCCGGCGACTCGACGATCACGAGGTTCTTGGACACGGCGGGGATAGTAGCACCGGGTCCTTCGCTCACCCTCAACGGCCGGGCGGCGGTGCGTGTGCCCGCCGACCCCCGTCGCGCGGTCCTAGACCTCGCGGATCCTTCGCAAGAAGTCCTCGTCGATCTCGAGCTCCTCCTCGTCGGGTGTCTCCGTGGCCAGCTGCGGGACGGACGCTCCGACCGCAACGGGCAGCGAGACCGCATCACCGAACTCGGTGCCGAGCTCGGGCTGTGGCGGGATCTCGACGAACGAGATGCGGTGGTACGGGAACACGAAGATCGACTTCATGTCGTCGGCGAACACCGGCCGTTTGCCGTCGAGGGTGCGCAGGTTCGTCAGGCGGATCGTGGTGTCGGTCGGGCTGGGCAGCTCGAAGACGTCGGCGACGAGCGGCTGCTCGTTGTGCAGGTGCAGCACGGCGTTGCGGAGCATGGCCGCATGGTGCGCGTGGGCGCCACCCCGTGTGAGTGGCCCGATGGTCCCCCTACGGGTGGTAGAAGTCGACGACCAGCCGCACGCGCCCGCCCGACACCCACACGCCGATCCCGACGCGGTCGTAGGCCGCGTTCATCATGTTCACGTAGTGGCCGCCGGCGGGGTTCCAGGCCCGCTCGCTCTGGAAGTAGCGATGGCTCCCCAGCACGGCGCTGAACGGGTTGCCCGAGCGGCAGCCGAGGTTCTCCGCCCAGCGATAGCTCGTGTACCCGGCACGGCGCAGGCGGTCGCCCGGGTTGCCGCCACTGAAGTGGGTGCACATGTTGTTGACCGCGAGCTTGCGGGCGTATGGACGCGCGACCTTGTTGCTGATCCCGGCGTCGAGCCGCAACGCGGCGACGTTCCGGCCACCCGGGCTGCTGCAGTCGCCACTCGAGGTCACCAAGCCACCGGTCCGCGTGCAGTTCATCAGCCGCAGGTAGTACCGCTCGACGGCGGCCCAGCTCCCGCCACCGACCGCTCCGCCGCCGCCGCCACCACCGCCGCCGGTGCCCGCCGTAGATCGGGTCGAGGTCGTGGTGGGCTTCGGCTTCTTCGTGACCGTGAACGTGCCCTTGGCGGCCGCGCCCAGCGGCACGTCCTGTTTGCTGGCGGCAGTGGCCCCGACCGTGGCCACGACCGACGCCTCCCAGGGGAGGTTCGACGACGGGTCGAAGATCAGGACCGTGTCGTTCTCGGCGAACCGGACCCTGCCCGGGACGCGCTTGCCGTCGGCCGTGACGCTGAAGGCCTTCTTGGTCGACGTGCGATCCATCGGCTCGGAGAAGCGGACCGAGATGCCGGCGTCCCGCGCCACGTCGGTGCTCTCGGCGCGTGGCCGGAACCGGACGACCTCCGGCGCGGCGACGGTCCGGACGGCCAGGGTGATGGGGTCGATCGCGACGCCTGCGACATCGCGCGCGCCGCTGATCGTCAGCTCGTACCGCGTGTCGGGCGCCAACGGCTGACTCGGGTCGAACGTGTAGGTCGAGGCCCCGTTCGGGCCCGTGACGCGGGTCAGCGCGCCGGGCAGCGGCGGGTCGAGGCGGATGGCATTGCCGACCGAGGCGAGGTCCACCGCCTGATCGAACGACACCGTGAACGCCGAATCGATGGTGACCCGCTTGTCGATGCGGCTCGTCGCGTCGATGACCGCCGACGCGGCGTCACGGGTCAGGAACGACGTCCGCGCCGGGCGGGTCATCGGGCGGCCGGTGGCGCCCAGCGCGCCCGGGCCGACCGTGACCGTGTAGAACGTCGATGGCGCCCAATTGGTCGTGGGGACGATCGAGACGCTGGTCGCGTCGGTGCTCCAGTCGAGTTCGAACGGGATGGCCGGCTGGATGGACACCGCCGATTCGACCGACTCGCGCTCCATCGGCGTCGTGAACAGGATGCTGGCCGGGGCGCGGAGATCGATGTTCGTCGAAACGGCCATCCGGAAGGCGGCCTGTGTGAGCGGGACGATGTCGCTCGCGGGTGAGGCCGTGGTGACGGTCGGGCGTGCGAACGAGATGGCCCCGACCGCGACGATCGCCCCCAGGCCGATGGCGATGCCGCCGCGCATGACCCGGGAGCGACCCACCGCCGTCGACGCGTACACGCCGAGCAGCACGGGGACGGCCAGGATCGCGACGAGGTACTTCCGCAATAGAGGACCTGGCTGCTGCGTCGAAGGGGGCGACGGGGATGGGGGATCCGCCTGGTCACCCACATCACGCTGGGGCGGATGCGCCGGTCAGGGTAACAAAGGGTGTCCAGCGCGGGCAACCGCTCCGGACCGCCCGTCGCTCGCGCCACGCCAGAATGACGTCTGTTCGCCGACAAGGGTCCCAGCCGGACGGTAGCGCCCGTGTGCGCCCGTCGTGAGGCCGCGACGCTGGAGCAGCGTGAGCGCGGCGAGCACGGTCGCGACCGGCAGATCGGTCGTCGCGACCAGCTCATCGACGGTCGCGTGGCCGGCAAGGAGCCCGCGTGCCACGACCGCCTCGGTGCGACCGAGCTCCTGCTGTGCGGCGGCCGACAGTCGATCGGCGCCGGCGTCCGGCGGGTCGGCGAACCCGAGATCCGCGATGAGCTGCGGGACCCCCGCGACGATGCTGGTCACCTCGGCGAACTCGCGGAGGAACGCCAGCGCGCCAGCGGAGGCGCGGCTGTCGATGGGCCCCGGCACGAGGTAGCAGCCTCTCCCCTGCTCGAGCGCCCACGAGGCGGTGATCAACGCGCCGGAGCTGGCAGGCGCCTCCACCACCACCGTGGCGTCGGTCAGGCCGCTGATGATCCGATTTCGGCGTGGGAAGGTGCCCTGCGTCGGGATGACGTCCGGTCCATGTTCGGAGACGACTGCCCCGCCCGCGGCGATGATGGCCTCCCCGAGCCGCCGGTGCGAGGGTGGACCGAGCGTCGCGTGGCCGCCGCCGATGACCGCCACCGTGATGCCTCCGGCACGGAGTGTCGCCTCGTGGGCGGCGCCGTCGATCCCATGGGCCAGACCGGACACGACGCTCGCGTCGGCGGCGACCAGCGCCGTCGCGATCCGGGCCGCGGTCGCTCGGCCGCCCGACGTGGCCCGGCGGGTGCCGACGACCGCCACGGACCGCTCGCGGGACAGCGCACCCAGCGGTCCACGGATGTAGAGGACGTGCGGCGGCATCGCGATCGCCGCGAGTCGCACCGGGTAGCCTGGTTCCTCGACCGTGACGACGCGGACGTCGAGCGCCCGCAACCGGCCGATGATGCGACCGGCCGATTTCGCCGCCTCGACGATGCCGATCGCCACCGCCTCGTAGATCGGGCGCTCGCGGACCCCGATCTCTGCCGCGGGCGTCTCCATGAGGCGCTCCACGGCCCCGGGCCGCGCGGCATCGGCCAGCACGTCCTGGACCGAGCCGTAGCGGACCAACAAGGCGGCGAAGCCGATCGGTCCGAGCCCATGGACCGAGGCGAGCACCGCCCACGCGTCTCGCTCGGGACGATAGGGGTCGGTCTCGACGTGGGGCGCATCCCGAGACTGGACCCCGATGCCGATCACCTCACGACGCCAGCCGCCCGACCCGACTCTGGATCGGGGAGCGATACCACGACGCCTCCTCGAGGTGCCCCACCTCGACCGCGGGCGCATCGGCGAGATCGGCGATCGTCCGGGCGACGCGGAGCAACCGCTCCGTCCCTCGCCCGCTCGCGAACTCGCCCTCCGCGAGGTCGGCGACGCGGCGAGCGGCCGCATCCGACAGGCGACACGCGCGGCGGAGGGCACGACCGCGGAGCCGGCCGTTCGTTCGACCCCGATCCCTGGACGCGCGCGCCCGCGCCTCGGCGATCCGCACCGCGACCGCGGACGAGTCCTCGGGCTCGATCCCGGTGACGAGCGCGGCCGCCGGGACCCGGGGCATGGCCACCCACAGGTCGATCCGGTCACGCAGCGGCCCTGAGACGCGTCGGCCGTAGCGGTCGACCTCACCGAGGGTGCACCGGCAGCGATCCTCGGGGAACGACCCGGCGAACCCGCACGGGCACGGGTTCATCGCCGCGATGAGTTGGAAGCGGGCCGGGAACGTCATCACCCGACCGGCGCGCGCGATGAGGATCCGGCCCTCCTCGAGCGGCTGGCGCAGCGCCTCCAGCACGTCCCGGTCGAACTCGGGGAGCTCATCGAGGAAGAGCACGCCGTGGTGCGCCCGCGTGATCTCGCCGGGTGCCAGCGCCGGGCCGCCACCGACCATCGCTGCGTAGGACAGCGTGTGATGCGGCGCCCGGAACGGTGGCTGGCGTCGCAACGCCGAGATCGGTCCCTCGCCGGCAGCGGACGCGACGATCGACACGGAGAGTGCCGCGTCGTCGTCGAGTGGCGGCAGCAGCCCGGGGATCGTCCGCGCCAGCATCGTCTTGCCGACCCCCGGCGGTCCTGTGAGCAACAGGCCGTGGCCACCGGCCAGCGCGATCTCGAGCGCGCGACGAGCGCCGGCCTGGCCACGGACCTCGGCCAGGTCCGGGACGGGTTCGGCTGCCGCCGTCACGCGGTGACGCGAGGGGCCGGTGTCGACGGGTGGTCCCGCGATCGTGACCCTGGGCATCGCGACGGGCGCCCGGCGGGGTCGCTTGCCGCGGACGACCTCCGCGGCCTCGGCGAGCGTCGCCGCACCGACGATCTCGATGCCCTCGACGAGGCGACCCTCGTCGACCGCAGCCGGCGCGACCACGACCCGACCGACCCCGCGCGCCGCGATGGCCGCGACCATCGGCAGGATGCCCGGCACGGGCCGGACCTCTCCGTCGAGCCCAAGCTCGCCGATCAGCGCGATCGGGACACGTCCGGCCCGAACCTGCTCCGAACCCAGCAGGATGCCGATGGCGATCGCCAGATCGAGCGACGCGCCGGACTTGCGCAGCTCCGCCGGAGCGAGGTTGACCGTCAGCCGCCGCGGTGGGAAGACGAAACCGGCATTGCGGATCGCACCGCGGACCCGCTCGCGCGCCTCCTGGACCGCGGTATCGGCCAGCCCGACCACGGTGAAGCCCGGCAGCCCGGGGGCGACGTCGACTTCGACGCGGATCGCCCGGCCGTCGAGGCCATAGAGCGTGGCGGACGGGACGACGGCCAGCACGCCCGCACCCTACCGGTGGTGGCTCACCTCGGACTTATCGCGCGATCACCAGCGGCTGCATCCACCGCATCCCGGCGAGCTTCAGCGGGCGCCCACCGGCTGGGCTTCCCCGGCGGCGGCCACCTTGTCGACGCTGCGCACGAACTGGAGCACCGACGCGCCCAGCGGGGAATCCACCTTGGTGAACATGAACGGCGCGCCGGAGTTGAGCGCGCTGATCGCGCCGCGGTACTCGTTGACGACCTGGTGGTCGATCGTCCGTCGCAGGGCGCCTTCGGCGTTCTTGACGTTGATGCCGGTGAAGGCGTTCGAGCGATTCAGGACGAGCTTCACCTTGTCCGGGGCGTAGCCGAGGTGGTTCACCGTCTCAAGGATGAGCCGGACGTTCTTCAGGCACGACAGGTCGGCGGTCATGACCACGAACACCGTCTCGGCCGCCTCGAACACGCCGAGGTTGACGTCGTCGAGCCGCTTGTCGATGTCCACGAGGATGTAGTCGTACAGCGACGTCAGCTGATCGGTGATGAACGGCAGGTGCTCGGGCCGGACGAGCTCGGCCGTCTCGGGCGACGGCGGTGCCAGCAGCAGGTCGACCCCGGAGTCGTGCTTGACGATGACGTTCCGGATCAGATCGGCGTCGATCGATGGGGCCGTGACGATGTCGACGATGCTCTTGCGGTCGAGCCCGAGGTCCAGGAAGACGCGGTGGTCGCCGAACTGCAGGTTGCCGTCGACCAAGCACACCTTGCGGCCGAGCTCCCGGTGGAGGGCGATGGCCGCGTTGATGGCGATCGTCGTCGTGCCGACGCCGCCCTTCGCGCCGTAGAAGGCCAGGATGCGGCCCATGGGCGGGCGGGCCAGCAGTGCATCGCGCGGCGCGAAGCGCGCCAGCAGGCTCTTGATGCGCGCGAGCAACTCGGCCGGGTGGAACGGTTTGATGAGGTAGTCGTCGGCACCGGCGCGGAGGCCACGGACCTTCTGCTCGACCTCGCGCTCGGCGGTGAGCATGATGATCGGCACGTGCGAGGACCCGGCCTCCTCCTCGCGGATCTTCGTCGCGACCTGGTAGCCGTCGAGCTTGGGCAGCATGACGTCGAGGAGGACGAGATCGGGCGATTCCGCGCCCCACAGGCGGAGACCTTCCGCGCCGTCCCCCGCGATGACGACGTCATAGCCTTCCTGCTTGAGCGTGTACTGCAGGAGTCGCTGGACGTTCGGATCGTCATCGACGACGAGGATCTTGGCTGCCATCGGACCTCCATGAGCCTGGCGTGGGGCACCGGGCGCTCACGAGCATCCCCCGGCGGGGCGATTATAGGTCGCGCCCCTCGCCGCGCAGATCGTCGTCGCGGGCCGTGCGGAACGCCATCCGAAGATGGTCCGTGACCCGCCGCTCATAGTCCTGCCCCGCTCGAGCGTGGGCCCCGCTGTGATCGGCCCCTTCGACGACCCAGTGCTGGGCCGATGGTCCCGCCGCGGCGGCCAGGCGACGTCCGTCGGCGAGCGGCACGGTCGTGTCGGCGTCGCCGTGGATGAGGAGGAGCGGGACTGGCTCGACCAGACCGATCACGCGCCCGGGCTCGGTCTCCCGCGGATCCGCCCCGAGCCTGCGTGCCGCGGCATCGAACGCGCGCGCGGCGAGAAACCCGCGGAACGGACCTGGCAGCCGGTTCGCGACCGGCGATTCGACCTCCGGTGCGGTCGAATCGGCGACCACGGCCACGATCCGCGGCCGCGGGGCATCGATCTCTGCGCGGGTGCGATCCGGATCGGCATCGGCCGCGGGCAGCGACCCGTCGCCGAGGAGCGCGACCGCGGTGATGGCGGCCATGCCGCCCATCGACGTCCCGATCAGGCCGACGCGGCGGATGCCGCGCTCGCCGAGCCATGCCAGAGCGCCGGCGATGTCCTCCGTCTCCAGCATGCCGAAGGTCGACGGCCCGGGCTCCGACTCACCGTGGCCCCGGAAATCGATCCCGAACACGCTCGCGGTCCGCCGCAGGAACGGGGCGTATTCGACCAGGTCAGGCGCGATCGATCCGGAGTACCCGTGGAGCAGCACGATCGCCTCGTGCGGATCCGGCGTCCAGTCGCCGTCGGCCGACTCCGCCGGCAGCCAGCGGCCTGCCAGGCGCAGGCCATCGCGCGAACGGAACCGGATGACCTCCCCACCGAGCGCGTCGACCTGATCGGCCAGGGCCGCCTCCCCAGGTGCCACGCGCGGCGCCGCGAGCAGCCTGTCGGCGGCCCGTCCGCCGAGGGCGCGCAGACCCACCACCGAGACCGCGGCGGCGCCCACGGCCGTCGCCACGCGACCGATCACGACGCCCGGCCCGTCACCGTGGACGCCTCGAGGGCGTCGAACACGATCCGACTCCACGTCTCGAGCTGATCGATCCCGGCAGCGACCTCGGCCGGCGACGCGAAGGCGCCCGACAGCTTGTGGGTCTCGCGGACCTGGACGGGTCGACCGGCCGCCTCGGCCAGCACGACGATGCCGAGGTGGACGGCTCCGACGTCGGTGGTGTCGTCGTTGAGCAGCGCGTATGGCGTGAAGGTCGGTTCGAAGTCCGCCACGAGCTCCTCGTGCCATTCGCGACGGAGCCCGCCGGCCAGGCCGTCGTCGCCCGGATCGACGTGGCCACCGACGCCGATCGACCACCGATCGTGCAGCCGCGCGTCACCGCCCGCCCGGGTCCGTCGCATCAGGAAGTAGCGTTCGCCGTCGCGGAGGACGAGGTACGGGATGATCTGCTTGAAGCTCGGGTCGCGCTCCATCTCGGCGCGCGGCTCGTAGCGACCGTGGTCCTCGACGGTCGCCAGGACCGCATCGAGCACGTCGGTCCGCAGGCCGTACCACGAGGCCTCGTCCGGCACGAGACGGCGTGGGACGACGAGGACGCGCTCCACGTCCGTCCCGCTCACCGCGGCATCGATCCCAGGCGCTCTCGCGCGGCGCGCAGCCGGTCGACGATATCGGCGTCCGCCACGGCGTCGCCGTCGCGCTCGAGGTCGGCAAGCCACCGTTCCAGGACAGCGATCAGGTCACGGACCCGCCCAGCGACCGCCGATCGATTGGTCGTCAGGATGCCACTGCCCATCTCGACCTCGCCGCGCGCGAGTCGGGTCATGTCGCGCCAGCCGGTCGCCGCCAGCATCGACGCGGTGTCCCAGCCGTCGCGCGTCGCGTCGGGACGACCGGCGACCGACTCGACGAGGGCGGCGGCCACGACCAGCGGCAGGTGCGAGATCGCCGCGACGGCCTCGTCGTGCTCGGCGGCCCCCAGGCGTACCGGCCGGGCGCCCACGGCGCGTACCAGCTCCTCGACCCGCCCCACCGCCCGATCGTCGCGCGTCGGAACGACGACCCACGGGCGGTCATCGAACAGGTCCGGCTGCGCCGCGTCGTACCCGCTCGACTCGCGACCGGCCATCGGGTGCCCGCCGACGAATCGGAGCCCGTGCGTCTCCGCGCGAGCGCAGATGAGCGACTTCGTGCTCGCGACGTCGGTGATCACGGCGTCCGGCGCGAGCGCGGATCGCCACAGACCGGCGAGGTCGTCGAGGTGGGTGATGGTGACCGGGGCCGGACCGGCGAGGATGACGAGATCGGCATCCTCGATGGCGGCCGCCGGCGACGCAGCCGCGACGTCGATGATCCCGTCCCTCGCAGCGGTCGCGGGACCGCCTCCGCTCGGGGACCACGCGACGATCCGAACGGACGATCGCGGCTCACGCTCCCGGAGCGCACGGGCGATCGACCCGCCGATCAGCCCCAGCCCGAGCAGCGCGATACGCATCGGGCCGAGTATCGCAGCCGGCTGCGCCGACCGGGGCTGTCAGGTCGTGTCGCGCCGGCGGCGGATGCGGCGCTCGGCGATCCGGCGTTCGCCGCCGCCGGCCGGTGGACCCGGTACGTCCGGCGGGTTCACCCGGCGCGCGCGCTCGCGGCGCTCGGTCCCCCGGCGTTCGGTCTCCATGTAGGCGCCGCAACGGGGACAGCGCCGCTCCTCGGCGAACAGCGACTCGAGCGGCGAGACGGTGTAGATCTGCCGGCCGCAGGACCAGCAGGCAAGACGGGGCACGCTTGGTGTTCGACCCCTTCCCCGCAGTTCAGCCGACCGACGGCAGCCCGGCGAGGGCGGCCTCGACCTGCTCCCGCGGATACTCGTAGTCCTCGAGCGAGCCGTCGAGATAGCGCTCATACGCGGCCAGGTCGAAATGGCCGTGACCGCACAGGTTGAACAGGATGACGCGCGACTCGCCGGCTTCCTTCGCCGCGATCGCCTCGTCGACGGCCACCCGAAGGGCATGGGTCGGTTCGGGCGCCGGCAGGATCCCCTCGGCGCGGGCGAACGCGACGCCAGCCTCGAAGGCCGAGCGTTGGTGCACGGCCTTCGCCTCGATGTGACCGCCCTCCTTGAGCAGGCTGACCAGCGGCGACATGCCGTGGTAGCGCAGGCCGCCGGCATGGATCGGCTCAGGGATGAAGTCATGGCCGAGCGTGTGCATCTTGATGAGTGGCGTCATCTGCGCCGTGTCGCCGAAGTCGTAGGCGTACACGCCCCGGGTGAGGCTCGGCGCCGCCTCCGGCTCTGCCGCGATGACCCGGTACTTGCGCCCACCGCGGAACGTCTGCCCGAGCCACGGGAACGTCAGGCCGGCAAAGTTGGAACCGCCGCCGGCACAGCCGATGATCACGTCGGGCTCCTCGCCGGCCATGCCCATCTGCTCGATCGACTCCTGCCCGATCACGGTCTGGTGGAGGAGCACGAAATCGAACACGGAGCCGAGCGAGTACTTCGTCCCGGGGTGGGACACCGTGTCCTCGATCGCTTCGCTGATCGCGATCCCGAGCGAGCCGGTGTTGTCCGGTGTCGCGTCGAGGACCTTGCGACCGTACTGCGTGTCGGTGCTGGGGCTGGGGACGACCTCGGCGCCGTAGGTCTCCATCAGGATCCGGCGATAGGGCTTCTGGTCGTAGCTGGCGCGCACCATGAAGACCTTGACCTCGAGCCCGAAGACGGAGCCCGCGAAGGCGAGCGCGCTGCCCCACTGACCTGCACCGGTCTCGGTCGCCATCCGGGTCACGCCCTCGGCCTTGTTGTAGTAGGCCTGGGCCAGGGCGGTGTTGGGCTTGTGGCTGCCGGACGGGCTGCCGCCCTCGTACTTGTAGTAGATGTGCGCCGGCGTATCGAGGGCCTTCTCGAGGCGATGCGCGCGATACAGCGGGCTCGGTCGGTAGAGCGCATACGCATCCCGGACCTCGTCCGGGATCTCGATCTCCCGATCGGTCGAGACGACCTGCTTGATCAGCTCCATCGGGAACAGGGGCGCCAGATCGCCCGGGCCGATGGGTTGGCCCGTGCCGGGATGGAGGACGGGCGGCGGCGGTTCTGGCAGGTCGGCGGCGATGTTGTACCAGGAGCGCGGGATCCGGCTCTCGTCGAGGACGAACTTGGTGTGACGGGGATCGGCAGCGACGGCTGACATCCGTGACCCTCCCGGAGGTCCCGCCGCGATGAGGTCGAGCGGTCGGGGGCGCGAGCCTATCGCGCGCGACGCCGGGGGCGCAACCGCTCGATCGCGATGGACCGGCCAGCGAGCATCGTCAGTGGCGGGAAGACGAGGACCACGCCCTCGTCCCGATCGTCGTCCTCGTCCCGGTCGCGATCGCGGTCCTTGTCCTTGTCGCGCTTCTTGTCCTTGTCGCGGTCCTTGTCTTTGTCCTTGTCTTTTTCCTTGTCCTTATCCCGGTCCCTGTCCCTGGGCTTATCTCGGTCGTGGTCCTTGTCCTTGTCCTTGTCGCGGTCGTTGTCCTTGTCGTCGTCGCGATCGTGGTCGTCGCGATCATCGCCGTCCGTGTCGTGGTGGTCGTCGTCATCGTCGTCGTCCTTGTCGGGACGCGAAGTCGGCCGCGCGGTCGGGGTCGAGGTGGGCGTCGGCGTGGCGACCGGCGTGGGGGTCGGCGTCGTCGGAGGCGTCGGCGTTGCCGGCGGTGGGCCGGCCGGCGTCGGCCGGGGCGTCGATGGGTCGCGGGTCGGGCGCGGCGCAGCCGGCCGATCGACGACCGGCCGCCTCGTCGAGGCGGGCTGGATGGGGCGCGGCGTCGGCGTGCTCGCGGGCGCCACGTCGCTCGGCGTGGGCGTCGGTGTGGGAGTCGCAGTCGGGGCCGGCGATGCCGTCGGAGCCGGCGTGGGTGTCGGCGCGACGCTCGTCGACGAGGGCGTGGAGGTGGGTCGTCCGGTCGGGACGGCGGTCGGCTGGACGGCCGACGGCGTCGGCGTCTCGACGATCGCGACGGGCGGCCGGGACGGCGTCGTGCGCTGTTGGAGGCTGACCCCACCGATGCCGAAGGCGATCGCCGCCAGGACGAGATTCAGGACGCCGAGGCTCAGGATGAGTCTGGCGCGCTGGGAATTCGTCACGGCGATCCGGGGACTCCTTCGATGCGGGGGGACGGGGTCCGGAGTGGTTGATGGTACACGGACGAGCCCCTCGGCCGCCCTAGGCCAGGTTCCGTATCGCGAGCGGCTCGTAGCGTGCTGGCCCGCCACCGGTGATGCTCTCGAAGAGCCCGAGCCGGTCGATCCGGGCCGGGATGCGGCGGTCCCCCACCGCCGCTGCCAGCCGCGCGGCGACCAGGTCGGCGACGGCGATACCGTCCGACCGTGCGAGCGTCAGATGCGCCCGGAACGGGCGCCCGTCCCGCTCCCAGCCGTGGCGTGCGAGCTGGTCCTCGGTGGCCACGGCGAGTCGTGCCAGCCGCTCCGTGGCGGTCTGCACCCCGATCCACAACACCCGCGGCCGGCGGCCGGCGGGGAAGGTGCCGGAGCCGGCGAGCTCGAGGTCGATCGGGCCATCGACTGACGCCGCTGCCGCCTCGACCGCTTCGATGAGAGCCGGGAGGCGCTCCTCGGGAGTCGGCCCGAGGAACCGGATCGACAGGTGCAGGCCGTCCAGACGGACCCAGCGGACGTCACGGGCACCGCCGGGCAGCGGTTCGGCGCGAACGGCCTCGACGATCCCTCTGACCTCGTCGACGACATCGGCGGGCAGCGGCACGGCGATGAACAGGCGCCGCCCGCGTGCGTCCACCTGGCGGTGGCGCTCGTGGATCCGACCGCTCGGTCGCGGCGTCACCCGCGCTGGCCGACGGCCGCGCGTTCCTCGAGCCACGCTCCACGGTCATCGCGCAGCACCTGGAGTGCGGCATCGCGGTCGCGCCAGCCGACGACATCGACCGCCTTGTCCTCGAGCGCCTTGTAGGTCTCGAAGAAGTGCTCGATCTCCACGAGTCGGTGCGGCCGCACCTGGTCGAGCCGCTCGATGTGCTGCTGATGCGGGTCGCCGATCGCGACGCACAGGACCTTGAAATCGAAGCCCTTCTCGTCGCGCATCTCGAGCCCGCCGATCGGCCGCGCCCAGACGTGGCAGCCGGTGAACGTCGGCTCGTCGATGATCAGCAGCGCATCGGTGTGGTCGCCGTCGCCGGCGCGGGTGCCCTCGACGAACCCGTAGTCGAAGTTGTAGTAGACGGCGCTACTCAGGACGCGGTCGAGCCGGAAGACGCCGCTCGTCTCGTCGAACTCGTATTTGTTCCGCGAGCCGCGCGGGATCTCGACGACGATCTCGATGACGTCCGGGAACTCGCCGGGGCTGCGCATGGGCGCATGCTAGCTCGCGGCGTCAGGGCTCGGGTTCGCCGCGGCGGGCGAGCGGCAAGGCGACCCAGAACAGCCCGAAGACGACGAGGGTTGCGAACGTCGCCGCCACGGCGGCCGTCCCGCCGTGGACCACATCCACGACGAGATAGACCGAACAGGCCACACCGATGGCCGTGCAGATGAGACCCGCGACGATCAGCTTGTTCGAGTCGAACAGCATGTCCTCCTTGACGTCGCGCCGGAAATTCAGGCGGTGGTACGCGGAGGGCGCGATGAACAGGGCGGCCGCCAGCGCGGACACGAGCAGGGCGATCGTGTAGACGGCGCGGTCGAGCGTCGACGTGTCGGCGAATCGCTGCTGGAAGGGCAGGATCAGGAGGAACGCGAACAGCACCTGGACACCGGGCAGCGCCACGCGCAGCTCGTTGAGGAGCTCGATCAGCTCACGGTTGACGCGTTCCTTCGGATCTTCATCGGCCATGCTGACGCAAGCCTACCGAGAACGCGGAGCGAACGACGGACGGCGGCGCGGCCGACGGTCAGAGGCGGCATCGGCCTCTGGCTCAGTCGTTGTCGAGGCGTTCCTCGAGTCCTCAGGCGGATGGCTCGACGAGCGTCGCCTCCGCCTTCCGAGAGGTCAGTCGTTGTAGAGACGTTCCTCGATCAGCTTTTCCTGGACGGTCCGGCCGTTCGGATCGAAGCAGGAGAACTCGAAGTGCTTCTCGAACTCGAGGTCGACGTTGTCCTGGCCACCACGGTTCTTCTCGACCGTGACCACCACCCAGTCGCGGAAGCGCTGGGCCTGGTACGGGTTGAACTCGATGTTGACCTTGGCGACGATGTGGTACTTCTCGTTGAGGATCAGGATGATGTCGGCCTCGTAGTTGATCGCCGACGAGCCGCGCAGGTGGAAGTTGCGCAGGCGGGAGGCCTTCAGGCCTTCCTTGTCGGCCGCCACGATCGACACCATCGGCACGTCCTCGGACAACGCGATGTCCTTGAGGCCGTTGACGATGAACGTGACCTTCTCGGTCTCGTTCTCGGGCTCGGGGATCTGCGGCACCTTCTGCATGTAGTCGACGAAGACGACGAGCCGCCGCTCCCCCGACAGCTGGCGATGCTGCTGGACCAGCTTGCGGATGTTGTCGATCGTGCTCGCCGTCTGGGAACCACGCAGCAGGAAGAGGTTCTGGCCGTAGCGGGCGATCCGGTCGAGCGACGGCCGCAGGCGTGGGTTGTTGGCGAGCTGCGGGGACGCCGCACCCTCCGCCATCCACGTGCCGAGGATCTCCTTGCGCACGTCCTGGATCTTGATCGCGCCGGTCTTGTGGGGCAGGTGCGCGAGCGCCGACTCCATCGCGATGAGCCGGTTCATGAGGTACGCCTCGTCGTGCTCGAAGCACAGGTACAGGACGTTGGCCTGGCCGCCCGACGCGATGTTGCGCGCCATCTGGAGAGCCATCGTGGTCTTGCCCGTGCCCTGGGCGCCACCGATGAGCAGCAGCTCCCCGGCCCGCAGCCCGGCACCGACGGTCTTGTCGAGCGGGGTGAAGCCGAGCGGGACGGGTTGGTACTCGGCCAGATGGCCGGTCGTGACCCGCTCGTTGAGATCGACGAGCACGTCCAGCGCGGACCTGGGCGCCATGCTCCCGTGGTCGGTGTCGAGCCGCCATCCGCGCGCAGGCGGCGCAGGCGCGGCGGTGGCGTCCGGAGACGCCGCCTTGGCTTCGAGATCGGTGCTCACGCGGTCGGATCCTCCCCGGAGGGCGGCGCTCTTGGCGCTCATGCCCCGAAATCTACGGTAGCAGGCAGCCTAGGCCGTATCACCCATCCGTACTGCCCTGCTCCCGACCGGCGGGCGTCTCGAGTGCGGCGATCTCGTCGAACGTCGCGACGATGGCCCGGATCGCCTTCTCGTAGTTGTCGAGGTCGAGCCACTCGTTCGGCGCGTGGGCGGCATCGTTGGGCTGCGTGAAGCCCTCGAGCACGACCGGCACGCCGACGATCGACTGGAAGCTGGCGGCGATGGGGATCGACCCGCCCGAGTTGATGTAGACCGGGCTCCGGCCGAACGCCTGCTCGAGGCCTCGCGAGGCGGCACCGACGAACGGATGGTCGATGGGCGTCTTGCTGGCTCGGCCGTTGCCGAGCGACGTGACGGTCACATCGACGCCGGGTGGCGCGATCTCCTCCACGAACGCCTTGAACTTCTCAAAGATGTCCTCCGGGTCCTGGTCGGCCACGAGCCGGGTGCTCACCTTGGCGTGGGCGGTCGCCGGGATGATCGTCTTGGACCCATCACCCTGGAAGCCGCCCCAGATCCCGTTCACGTCGAGGGTCGGACGGATCGACTTGCGCTCGAGCGTCGAGTAGCCGGACTCGCCGACCAATGCCGGGACGCCGGTCTCGATACGGAAGGCCTCTTCGTCGAACGGCAACGCGGCGATCGCGTCGCGCTCGGCCGGTGTCGGCTCGATCACGGCGTCGTAGAAGCCGGGGATGCGGATCCGCCCATCGGGCCCCTTGAGCGCGGTGATGATCTGCGCCAGCGCGACCGCAGGGTTGCTGACGGCGCCGCCGTAGCTGCCCGAGTGGAGGTCGATAGCGCCGAGGCGCACGTCGATCTGCGCGTACATCAGCCCGCGGAGCGAGACCGTGATCGCCGGCACGTTCCCTTCGAAGAAGCCCGTGTCGCTGATGATCGCGGCATCGGCGCTGAGGCGGTCGGCGTTGGCGGTCAGCCACGGGTCGAGGTGGACGCTCGAGCTCTCCTCCTCGCCCTCGAACACGTAACGGACGTTGATCGGGAGGCGGCCGCGGGTCGCGATGAGGGCCGCTGCGGCTGCCACGTGTGCGTGGATCTGCCCCTTGTCGTCGGCCGCCCCGCGACCGATGAGCCGATCGCCCTCGACGACGGGATCGAAGGGATCGGTCCGCCATTCGTCGAGGGGGTCGACCGGCTGGACGTCGTAGTGCCCGTACACGATCACGGTCGGGGCGCCGTCGGCGTGGAGCCAGTCGCCATACACGATCGGGTGGCCGCCGGTCTCGCTTACCTCGACGTGCTCGATGCCGGCGTCGCGCAGCTCCGCGGCGAGCCAGTCGGCAGCGCGACGGACATCGTCGGCTCGTTCGGGCAGCGTCGAGATGCTCGGGATCCGGAGGAAGTCCTTGAGGCGGTCGAGCCGTTCCTCACG
>DATBMM010000032.1:0-9811 GCA_036554825.1 Candidatus Limnocylindrales bacterium | reverse complement strand
TCATCGCGATGTACCGGCTGGTCGCTCTCGCCCGCTCGCTCGACGAGCGGATGTGGGTCCTCAACCGGGCCGGCCGGATCCCGTTCGTGATCTCGGGCCAGGGCCACGAGGGCGCGCAGGTCGGCATCACCTGGCCGCTCCAGAAGGGGCACGACTGGATCGCCCCGTTCTATCGCTCGATCGCGACCTGCCTCACCTTCGGCATGAGCCCGCGTGACATCCTGACGGCCCAGTACGCGACGGCCAACGACCCGTCCTCGGGCGGTCGCCAGATGCCCGGCCACTACGGGTCGCACGAGCACAACCTCGTCTCGGTCTCGTCGCCGGTCGCGACCCAGCTGCTACACGCGGTCGGCATCGCGCTGGCGGCCAAGATCCGCAAGACCGGCCAGGTGGCGATGACCACGATGGGCGAGGGGAGCAGCAACCAGGGCGACGTGCACGAGGGGCTCAACTTCGCGGCCATCCACAAGCTGCCGTTCATCTTCGTGGTCGAGAACAACGGCTACGCCATCAGCGTCCCGGCCGCGCGCCAGGTGTCGGTCCCGAACGTCGCCGACCGGGCGGCCGGCTACGGTATCCCGGGCGTGGTCGTCGACGGCAACGACGTACTGGCCTGTTACGCGGCCGCGCGCGACGCGGTCGAGCGGGCACGGGCCGGCGAGGGGCCGACGCTCATCGAGGCCAAGGTCATCCGGCTGACCGCCCACTCCTCGGACGACCAGCAGACCAAGTACCGCTCCGAGGAGGAGCTCGCCGAGGAGCGCACGAAGGACTGCGTGCCGCTCTTCCGGAGCCGGCTGCGCGACGCCGGCGTTCTCGACGACTCGATCGAGGAGAAGCTGGCCGCCGAGATCAAGAGCATCGTCGACGAGGCGACCGACTACGCCGAGGCGCAGCCCGATCCCGATCCCGCGACCGCGACGCGCTACGTCTACGTCGAGGACGTCGACTGATGCCGACCCGGACGTTCATCGAGTCGATCCGGGAGACCCTCGCCGATGAGATGCGTCGCGACGAGTCGGTCATCGTGCTGGGCGAGGACGTCGGCAAGAAGGGTGGCGTGTTCCTCGCGACGGACGGGCTGTGGGCGGAGTTCGGCGACGATCGGGTCATCGATACGCCGCTGACGGAATCGATGATCGTCGGGGCGTCGATCGGCGCTGCGGTCAACGGCCTGCGCCCGATCGCCGAGATCCAGTTCGCCGACTTCATCTTCCCGGCCATGAACCAGCTCGTGTCCGAGGCCGCGCGGATGCGCTACCGGTCGAACAACGGCTACGGCGTGCCGATGGTCGTCCGGGCACCGTACGGCGGTGGCGTCCACGGCGCGCTGTACCACTCGCAGAGCGTCGAAGCGTTCTTCACCCATGTGCCGGGGCTCAAGGTCGTGGTGCCGTCGACCCCGTATGACGCGCGCGGCCTGCTGCGCTCGTCGATCCGCGATGACGACCCGGTGCTCTTCTTCGAGCACAAGAAGATGTACCGGTCTGTGCGCGGCGAGGTCCCCGACACCGACTTCACGATCCCGCTCGGCAAGGCCGCGGTCACCCATCCCGGGACGCAGATCTCGGTGTTCGCGTACGGGCTGATGGCCCACTACGCGCTGGAGGCCGCCGACCGGGTCGCGGACGAGGGCATCAGCGTCGAGGTCGTCGATCTGCGCACGCTCCGGCCGCTCGACAACGAGACCGTCCTCGAATCGGTGCGCAAGACCGGCAAGTGCCTGATCGTCTACGAGGACAACAGGTTCGGCGGGTACGGGGCGGAAGTCGCGGCGCTGGTCGCCGAGGAGGCGTTCGACTACCTCGACGGCCCGGTGACGCGCATCGCCGGGCCGGACGTCCCGGGCGTCCCGTACAACCACGTCCTCGAGGACTGGTTCATGGTCAGCCCGGAGAAGATCGCGGACGCCATCCGGAAGCTGGCCGCGTACTAGGCGGCTCGTGGCGACGGCGGGATCGAGCGACCTCGCAGCCCTGGAACGGCGGCTCGACGCCGTGCTCGAGCCATACCGAGGTCGCCTCGAGGCGTTCGAGCTGTACGGCGTTCCGTACCTTCGGCGGTCGGGTGCGAAGGCACACGATTGGTTCGCGGGCGTGAGCCAGGGCAACAAAGTCGTGCGGTTCTTCCTGCTGCCCATGCATCACCATCCCGAACTCCTGGACGGGATCTCCGAGGGACTGCGGAAGCGCAAGACGGGTGCGTCGTTGTTCTCCTTCAAGGCGATCGACGACGAGCAGCTCGCCGAGCTCGAGGCGCTCGCGGCGCGCGCGTTCGAGCGGTATATGACGGGCGGCGACTAGGACCGGATCAGTGGCAGGAACCGCCACGGAGTCACAGCGGTCGCGGGGCTCGCCCCCATCGGGCTAGGAGCGGTAGCGCCAAGTGGTCGCGCCGGCCTCGGGATCGGCGCGGTAGATGCGAATCATCCAGGCGAGCCCGACGAGGTAGCCCAGCCCACCGGCCCACGGTAGCGCCGTGAGATACCAGGGCTCGTGACCGATGGTGCCGGGCCGTAGCACGAGCACGATCAGGACGATGACGGGAAGCGCCAGGGCGACCATGAGCAGGCCTCGAGCGAACGCGCGGCTCGCCTGCAGCTCGGATCGATACGGCCGGCTCGAAGCACGGAGCTCGTCGCCCGGATCCCCGTCCCGATACCGCCAGCGCGCCTGGGCATCCACGCCGAAGTCGGTGATCCTGCGGATCGCCGCGAAGTGGAGGGCGACCAGGATCGCCGCAACCGACAGGAGCGACAGCGTCAGGTCGATCATGGACGGCAGCATAGGTCGGGCGTCAACCCGGTCCCCAGGTCTCGTCCTGCATGCGGACGATCATGGCGACCGCCTCATCCAGGGTCATCCCTCGCCCGCGCTCGAAGGCCTCGCGGAAGCCTGGCTCCGTCAGCGCCTCGATCGCCCGGCCACGCGGATCGCTGATCCCAAGCAGCTCCTGCAGACCCATCGGCGCCTTCACGCCGTATAGCTCGGTGAGGTGATCCGACGCCCCAAGAAGCGTCGCCGCGTCGGCCGGTCGGCCGCCCTCGAGCGCCAGCAACGCGGCGAGCGGGATCGCGATCGTGGTGCCCGCTACGTCGCGCAGGGATCGGTACCCGACCATCGCCCGGATGAACCAGCGGCTGGCCCCGGCCACGTCGCCCGCTGAGTAATGCACCCACGCGATGCTCATGTAGTTCTGGAAGGCGTACCACGTGTCACCGACGCGCTCGAACCGGTCGTTGAGCGATTCCAGGGTCGCCAGTCCGCCGACGCTCGGATGCTCGCCGGTCCCGACCGTCACGACCGACCAATCGACGCGCGCTGTCCCCCGTTCATCGCCGATCCGTTCGTACAGCTCACGGGCACGTGCCAGCATCTCCATCGAGCCGCTGGGATCACCGAGGATGTACTGCTCGAACGACAGGTTGAAGGTCGCGTCGGCCTCGGCGGCCACGTCCCCGAGGCGGCGCGCCAGCTGGAGCTGCTCCTCGTACAACCGCTCGGCATCCCTCGGGCGACCGTGCCAATAGGCGATCCCGCCGGCCGCCCCGACCGCCGCCAGGCGCGCCTTCGTCGGCGCATCCGCACCGGGCATCCGCAGTGCGGCCTCGGCCAGCTCCGTCGCCTCGGCGAGCCGGCCGTCCTGCTGCCAGAACCGCCACATCGCGGCGATGAAGCGAAGCGCCAGTTCCACCTCTCCCGCATCGATCGACCAGCGAAGCGCGGCGCGCAGATTCGGGTAGTCGAGGGATAGGCGGTCGAGCCAGCGTGGCTGGTCGGGGCCCGGCATCGTGGGTGCAGCTGCCTCGGCGAGGGCCAGGTAGGCAACGGCGTGGCGCTTGCGCGTCGCTGTCTCGCGGCCCTCCGACGCGAGCCGCTCCAAGCCGAACGCTCGGATCGTGGCGAGAAGTCGGAACCGGATGCCGTCGCTGCCGGAGTCACTCGAGTCGCGAGTGATCAGGCTTCGGTCGACGAGGGTCGCGAGCTGGTCGAGGACATCCGCGTCCCCGGCGCCGACCTCGACGACCATCTCGGCCTGTTCCAGGTCGAACGTCCCCTCGAAGACCACGAGGTCATGCAGCACCCGCTGCAGCTCCGGTGAGAGCAGGTCGTGGCTCCAGCCGATCGCGCTCGCGAGGGTCCGCTGCCGGTCGGGCACGTTGCGCGGTCCCGAGCCCGGCAGCGGCAGGTGGGCGGCCAGCCGGTCGCGGACCGCCGTGATGGGGAGATGGGCCACGCGCGCGGCCGCCAGCTCCACGCCAAGCGGAAGGCCATCGACGAGCGCGCAGACCTCGGAGATCACCGCGGTGTCGTTTCCGGGCTCCCAGCCCGGCCGGACCGCGCGAGCCCGCTCCACGAAGAGGCGATCCCCGGCCTCCCCCAGGGGACCGACCGGATACTCCTGCTCCCCGACGATCCGAAGCGGCGCACGGCTGGTCGCGAGGACCCGCGACGCCGTCGACGCTTCGAGCACATCGGCAACGACCTCCGAGGCCTCGAGCAGGTGCTCGAAGTTGTCGAGGACGAGCAGGACCGACCGCTCGGCGAGGTATGGTCCGAGTGCTTCGGCAGCCGGGCGACCCGGTCCGTCGTGCAGCCCGATCGTGTGGGCGGTGAGCGGTCGGACGGCCTCCGGATCCTCGACGTCGGCGAGGGACACGAACCACGCGCCGTCCGCGAAGCGCTCCGCCACTCGGCGAGCCGTCTCGATCGCGAGGCTCGTCTTGCCGATCCCGCCGGGGCCGGTGAGGGTGACGAGGCGACGCTCGGCCAGCAGCTCCGCGATCTCGTCGAGCTCCCGATCGCGCCCGAGGAAGCTCGTCAACCTGGACGGCAGGTCGCCGACGCTAGCCGTCTCCGATCGAAGCGCCGGGAACTCGGCCCGCAGACCCGGGACGTCGAGCTGGAACAGGTGCTCCGGTCGCGGGACGTCTCGCAACGCGTGGCGGCCGAGATCGCGGATCGCGACGCCATCGGGCAGGGCGTCGGCGACCAGCGCGCGCGTCGTATCCGATAGCAGGATCTGGCCGCCGTGGCCGGCCGCCGAGATGCGGGCGGCGCGGTTCACCTCGAATCCGCCGTAGTCGTCACCCGCGAGATGGGCTTCGCCCGAGTGCAGGCCCACGCGGATCCGGATGTCGGTCCCGGCCGGCCAGGCGTGCCCGCCGACGTCGCGCTGGACCTGGATCGCCGCGGTCAAGGCGGCACGCGCCTCCGGGAAGGCCGCGAACGTGGCATCGCCCTCGGTCCGGACGATCACCCCACCATTACCGTCCACCGCCCGCCGGATGATGCGCATGTGAACAGCGTTCACACCGTCCCATCCCGTGCCGAGCTCGCGGACGTGGCGCATCGAACCCTCGACGTCCGTCCGCAAGAACGTGACGGTCCCGGTGGGCAAGGCGCGCTGGCCGGCCCCGGTGTCGACCATCGCTCGACTCTACTGGGTCGAGATGCGCTCCGCGAGGGTCGCCAGCATCGCCATCGCCGCTTCGGGTCGTTCCCGCAGGATGGCCCGCAGGGCATCGCCACCGAGGACGAGGCCGCTCACGTCATCTTCCGCCAGGACCGTCGCGACGCGGGGTTGGTCGCGGAGGATGGCCAGTTCGCCGATGTGCTCACCGGCCGAGTAGCGCCGGATGAACCGCTCCTCACCGCCGTCCGACGTCTGCACCACGCGCACGCTGCCCGCGGCCAGCACGATCAGTTCGTCGTCGACGGCGCCCTGGCGCATGAGCGCGGTGCCTGCCGGGTACTCGCGCTCGATCGCCACCATCGCGATGCGCTGGAGGTCCTCCGGCTCGAGCCCTGCGAACAACGGGACCCGCCGTAGCAACAGCATGATGTCGAGCAGGCCCGCGCTGCGTTCGTCGGGCACGCCTCCCTCCGCATCCTCCGTGTCGCCGCCACGCGCCCGCAGTCGGCGAGCCAGGGTGGCGATCCACGTGTCCTCATCTTGCGCCAGCTCGTCGAGCGCGGCACGGGGTTCCAGCCCAGCACGATCGCTGACCGCCTCCAGACAGGCGGTCAGCGCCCGTCCGAGCCGCCGGTCGCCGAGCGAATCCAGGGCCTCGATCGCCTGTGCCCGAGCGTCCGGGTCGCGAGAGCGCAGAGAGCGACGCATCAGGCCGCCCGCCTTCGGAGCGCCCACGGCCACGAGCGTCGCGATGGCGCGGTTCTCGGCTCGCGCGGCGCGCTGGTCGATGACGTCGGCGAGGAAGTCGCGGACGGCGGTCCGCTCGGCCGGCCAGGCCACCAGGGCGTTGTGCGCGCGATGCAGGTCCGCCGCGCGGTCGATCTGGCCGTGCGCCCAGCCCAGCAGCTCCTCGTGCAGCTCGGACGCTTGCGGGACGATGGCCGCCAGGGCGGCGTCCTGGGCATCGGGTGCACCGATCGCCAGGATCGACATGAGTCCCGGGGCAGACCCCGGTCGAGCGGCCAGAGCGGTCGCCGCGGCCCGACGGACCGCGCCGACCTCGTCCTCGAGTGCCGCGAGGAGCGCGTCCGTCGGTAGCAGCGCTTCTCCGTCACGCCGTACGGATGTGGCCCGGATCGCGGCGGCTCGGACGCCCGGAACCATCGAGCGCAAGTGGGGCGCGATGGCGTCCGAGGCGGCGCAGTCGGGCACCCGCCCCGCGGCCTCCAGCCCGGCGACGACCTCGGCCGGGTCCTGCGACTCGAGCAACGATGCGATCGCCTCAGCGGCGGCCTCGTCACGGCCGGTCTCGGCGGTGGCGGCCAGCGAGATGGCCGCCGCCGAGCGGACGGCCGGAGAGGCGTCCTCCAGGCGTGCGGCGATCGCCTGGCGCTCGTCGGGCCGAAGGTCCGGCGCCTGACCCAGGAGGCTGAGCGCGAGCCGCCGCAGTCCCGGCTCGGGGTCGTCCAGCGCAGACACCAATGCCCCGCGCACGTCTGGGCGCTCCAGTCCGGCGGGCAGGCCGGGGTTGCCCTCGAGGACCTGCTCGGCCAGCCCCGATCGGAGCGCGGCCAAAAGGCTGTCGGCGTATCGGCGGCGGATCCCGAGCACGACGACCGTGGCGACGACGGCCGTGACGAGACCCAGCGCGAACACGGGCTCCAGCCCTCGCAGGTTCGCGGCGATGAGCAACAGCACGCCAGACAGGACCGTCCCGGCCTGCCCAGGGACGCCGTCCATGAACCCCAGCACCTGGGCGCGGCGTTCTGCCGGCACGACGTTGTAGAAGGCGCTCCAGGCGGCGTTCGAGACGCCGCGCTGCGTCGCCTGCTGGGCGAAGCGGAAGGCGGCTGCGGTCGCGAACGAGAACTGCAGGAGCCAGGTCGCGAACCCGACGACATAGATCAGGGGCAGCGCGAGCGCCCCGGCCGTCACCCCCAGGCGCGCATACAGTCGATTGGCGACCGTGAGCGACAGGACGAACGACGTCGCCGTGATCGCGGTCGACAGGAGACCCAGCGCGGTCGCCAGCTCCACGCTGTCGGGGAACTGCCGCGACGCGGAGAGGAGGAACGGGAACGACACCGAGAACAGCAGGACCGCGAGCAGGACGTACGCCAGGGCGACGAGCCGCATGAGCGGGGAGCGTGCGACCGCGTCGAAGCCGGTGCGCAGATCGCCGACGACCGATCGGGCGGGCCCGGCGAGGGCCGGTCGGGCGCGTGGTCGCGGAAGCCGGGTGAGCAGGATCGCGGCGGCGACCAGCAGCACGGCCTGGACCACGATGAGGGTTTCGACGCTGGTGAGGCGGGCGATCGGACCCGCCACGAGCGTCCCCACGAAGCTCCCCGCGATGGCGGCACTGGTCAACAGCGGGAAGAGGCGCTTGGCCTGGCGGGCATCGAACGCCGCCCCGCTGACGGTCCACGCGATGGTCAGGTTGATGGCGCTCGCGGCGAACACCGTCAGCCAGATCACGGGCACCAGCTCGCTGACCCCGGCGACGAGACCGATCCGCTCGGCGATAAGCAGCGCCGCGATGCCCGTCACGATGCCGACGAACAATGGCGTCCGCGCGACACGACCGAGTGCGACCGCATACGCCAGCGACAGCACGAAGCTCGTGAGCCCGAGGCCGATGAATAGGTAGGGCAACGCCGTCGGCAGCGCGTCCGGCCCGAGCCGAGCGAGGACGAGCGCGTCCGCCGCGACCTCGCCGAAGCCACGCGCCCCCTCGAGCAGCGCGAACATCGCGGCCACGCCCGCGACGAGGCGGCCCTCGCCGGGCCGGACCGCCAGGACGCGGAGCACGCGGGCGAGATCCATGTCGGGCGATACCCTACAGGCGCCCGTCATGCCGGGCGGGTCGATACCACTCGCCCGGATCGTTCGGATGGGCGACACTAGGCCCGTCGCAAGACGACATCCCCGCGGAGGAACAGCGAACGTGGCGAAGGTGACGATGCCCCAGCTCGGCGAGAGCGTCGCCGAGGGGACGATCGGCAAGTGGCTCAAGCAGCCGGGCGACCATGTCGACAAGTACGAGCCGCTGCTCGAGGTCATCACCGACAAGGTCAACGCCGAGGTCCCGTCGCCGTTCGAGGGCGTCCTCAAGGAGATCCTCGCCGAGGAGGGCGCCACGGTGCCCAACAACGCGGAGATCGCCGTCATCGAGACGGCCGATGACGGGGCGGGCGATGGAGCCACGCCCCCGGCGGCCAGCGCCGAGCCCACCGCGAAGGCCGACACCACCGCCAACGGCAAGGGTCCGGCCGAACCGGTCGCGGCCGAATCGCCGGGCATGGACGCGAACGCCGCGGGCGATACGCCGAAGCCGGCGATCGACGACCAGGGTGCGCCGCCAGGCGCCGGCCCCGCTGGCTCCGACGAGTCCAGCGACGGATCGCGGCCGGCGTCCGCCCCCGCCGCCCCCGACGCCGATCGACCCGCAGCCGCGGCGACCGCCGCGCCGCCTGTCGCCATGGCCGCGCCTCCCGCCGCGACCGGCGATCCCGACGCGCGCATGACGCCGGCGGTCCGCCGGCTGCTGCGCGAGCACGGCCTGAGCGCCGAACAGATCGTCGGCACGGGTGGCGGTGGCCGGATCACGCGCGACGACGTCCTCGCGATCGTCGAGGCGATGCGGACCGGCGCTCCGGCTCCGACCCCTGCAGCGAAGCCCGCCGCGGAGACGGGCCAGCCGGCCAGCGCCACGCCCGCGGCCGCAACGGCCCCATCCGCACCATCACGCCCCGCGATGCCGATGGGCGGCACGGTGGACTTCCCGGAGGGTGCCGACGAGGTCCTCGTGCCGATGACCCAGATGCGCAAGGGCATCGCCGCACAGATGACCCGTGCCCTCCAGGCGCCGCACGCGTACGTGCAGATGGAGGTCGACGCGACCCGCCTGGTCGCTGCCCGCGAGGGTGCGAAGAAGGCGTATCAGGCGAAGGAGGGCATCTCGTTGAGCTACGTGCCGTTCGTCGTCAAGGCGGCGGCCGAGGCGCTCAAGCGCAACCCGACCTTCAACGCGCACTGGACCGAGGCCGGCCTGCTGGCCAAGCGGCGGATCAACATCGGGGTCGCGGTCGCCGTCGATGACGGCCTGCTTGTCCCGGTCATCCGAGATGCCGACACGTTGTCGATCCACGGTCTCAACGTGGCGATCACCGATGTCGCGAACCGGGCCCGGGCCGGCAAGCTCCGCCTCGACGACTTCGGGGGCGGCACCTTCACGGTCGACAACACCGGTTATCTCGGCACGAACCTGGTCATGCCGATCCTCAACGTGCCGGAGGTCGGCATCGTGACGATGGAGGCGATCACCAAGCGGCCGGTCATCCAGTCGACCGACGACGGCGACGTCATCGCGATCCGCCCGGTCATGAATATG
>DATBMM010000026.1:0-1578 GCA_036554825.1 Candidatus Limnocylindrales bacterium | reverse complement strand
TCTCGAGGTCTCCGTTCTCGGTCGCCGCCCGTCGGTGCGACGTTGAGGATCGGGTCCCGCGCAGCGGCGAACCGCGAACCGTGTCAGGTCCGGAAGGAAGCAGCACTAAGCGATCATCGCCGGGTGCCGCGGAACGGCCTGGTCCGAGCCGCCCGACGTGGTGGGCCCGAGCGACGGCTGATCGACGGAGGGTGCACGGCAATTCGGACCCGTCTGCCCCCGACGTGAGGAGGTCGTGAGCTCGACCACACCGCACCAGGCGCTCTATCGACGCTGGCGTGCCCAGACCTTCAGCCAGATCGTCGGCCAGGAGGCGGTCGTCGAGACGTTGCGGAACGCTGTCCGCACCGATCGGGTGTCGCACGCGATCCTGTTCGTCGGCCCGCGTGGGACCGGCAAGACGTCCCTCGCGCGGATCCTGGCCAAGGCCGTCAACTGCTCGAACCTGCAGGACGGCGACCCATGCGACGCCTGCGAGGCGTGCGTCGCCGTCCGCGACGGGACGACCCTCGATGTGCTCGAGATCGATGCCGCGTCGAACCGTGGCATCAACGAGGTCCGTGACCTGCGCGACCGCCTCGCCTATCCGCCAGGGCACCTGCGGCGCAAGGTGTACATCCTCGACGAGGCCCACCAGATCACGCGCGACGCGTGGAACGCGCTTCTCAAGTCGCTGGAGGAGCCACCCGAGTTCGTCATGTTCATGTTCGCCTCGACCGAGCCATCTGGCTTCCCGCCGGCGATCCTGTCGCGGCTGCAGCGCTACGACGTCCGGCGTCTGACCGTGCCGGAGATCGAGGGCAAGTTGACGCGCATCCTCGAAGCCGACGGGCGGACGGTCGAACCGGCCGCGCTGACCCTGATCGCCCGCCTGGCCGCCGGGGGCATGCGCGATGCCGAGTCGATCCTGGATCAGCTCCTGTCCACCACGACCGACTCGATCACCGAGACCGCCGTCCGCGACCTGCTGGGGATGGCCGACGCGGCAGCGGTCGACGCCTTCGTCGAGGCGCTGCGCACGGGTGACGTGGCGGCGGGGATCGCCGTCCTCGACGGGCTGGAGGATCGGGGCCGTGACCCGCGCGCATTGCTCGACCAGGTCGTCGATGTCGTCCGGGCCAGGCTCATCGATCCGGCGACCGAGGACCCGGTAGCGCTGGCCGGGATCGCTCGACGGCTCGTGGCCATCGACCCCGACCGAGCCGGCATCGGCGGGCTCCGACTGCAGCTCGAGCTGGCGCTCTTCTCGGGACCGCCGGCGGCCGCCGCCGCACCGGTCACCGCCCGACCGGCAGCCGCCGAACCGGCTCGACCAGGACGGGGTGGGCCGCCGCCGGTCACGGCCAAGGTCCAGACCTACACCCAGGGGGCGAGTGTCGCCGCCGAGTCCGCCGAGTCCGCAGCGCCCGTGCCACCGACAGCATCCGCCGAGGCGCCGGTCGAGGCGCCGGTCGAGACGCCGGTCGACGCGCCGGTCGAGCAGCCGCCGCGTGAACCCGTCGCCGTGTCGATCGGTGTCGGCGATGACCTCGACCGGCTGGTCACCGACTGGCCGACCATCGTCGGCTCGGTCCGACC
>DATBMM010000012.1:0-2039 GCA_036554825.1 Candidatus Limnocylindrales bacterium | reverse complement strand
GGGCGACCGACAGCTCGCTCGGGTCCTGGCCGTTCTCCCTGAAGAACGCCTGGAGCTCGTCCCAGTCGCGTCGGATGTCGGGCGGCGGGCAGGTCGGCCGCGGGATCCAGCCGTCGGCTCGAAGCGTGCGCGCCTTGACCGACTCGACGAACTTGGGCACGTCCGGCGACTTCGGGTTGGCGAGCTGCGAGCCGCCACCGACCCACAGCGCCGGCCGCTCCCCGGTGCGCGGCTCGATGAAGACGTCGTCGACCGAGTAGTACTTGCCGTGATAGGTGACGGTCTCGCCTTCGAGCAGCGGCAGCATGATGTCGAGCATCTCGTCGGTGCGCCTCCCGCGCTCCGACTTGTGGACGCCGACCGCCTCGTACTCGGCGTCGTTCCAGCCCACGCCGGCGCCGAGCACGACCCGGTTGTCGGACAGGAACTGGAGCGTCGCCAGCTCCTTGGCCAGGAGCACCGGGTTGCGCAGCGGCATGATCAGGATCGAGGTGCCGAGCCGGACCCGTTCGGTCACGCCGGCGGCCACCGCCAATGACAGGATCGGCTCGAGCCAGTTCACCGAGTAGAACCGCTTGCCGACCAGCAGGTGGTCGGTGATGAACAGCGAGTCGAAGCCGAGGTCCTCGACCGTCCGGGCGAACTCCTTGATGCCGCGGGCACGCTCGGGTCCATCGCCCTCCCAGACGTAGGAGGGCAGGAAGACCCCGAATCGGCTGACGTCGCTCATGTGGCTGCTGTCCTCTCGTGCATCGTCGATCCGCGGCCTCAGCGGCCGCGGTACTGGGGCTCACGCTTGGCAAAGAAGGCCTCGGCACCCTCGACCATGTCGTCCGTGGCGAACACCCGATCGGAGGCGTCGAGCTCAGCGGCGAGCCCGGTGGCCAGGTCGGCCTCCGAGGCGAGGTCGACGAGCTTCTTGGCCTCGCGCACCGCGACCGGCCCGCGAGCGGCGATCTCGGCGGCGATCTCGTCGGCCGCGGCGAGCGCTTGGCCGGGCGGCACGACCCGGCTGACCAGGCCGATCCGCTCCGCCTCGTCGGCCGTCAGCACACGCCCGGTCAGGATCATCTCCTTGGCCCGTGCCGACCCGACGACCCGCGGCAGTCGCTGGGTGCCGCCGGCGCCGGGCGTCACGGCGAGACGCACCTCCGGCAGGCCCAGCCGGCTCGTCTCCGACGCGACCCGGATGTCGCAGCACAGCGCCAGCTCCAGCCCACCACCGAGGGCGTTCCCCTCGATCGCCGCGATGGTCGGCATCGGCAGCCGGGCCAGTCGATCCGCCATGCCCGACTCGAGGGCATGCCGCTCGCGGCCCTTCGGCCCGCGCTGCGACTCGAACTCGGCGACGTGGGAGCCGGCCGAGAAGGCGCGCTCGCCCTCGCCGGTCATCACGACCGCCCGGACGTCCCCCGCCCCGGCCGCCTCCAGGACTCCCAGCGCCTCACCCAGCTCCAGGAGCAGCTCGCGCGTCACGAGGTTGAGCGGCGGGTTCGCGAGCGTCAGGTGGGCCACGACACCCAGCTCCAGCCGGATGAGGCCGCTCATGAAGCTGCCGCGAAGTCGGCCGCGAGTCCCATGCGGCCGGCGGCGTAGATCCGGCGATCCATCGGTCGGCAGTCGTCGGCGATCCGCGGTCGGAAACCCATCTGCCCGAGCACGTCGCGCTCGACGTCGATGCCCGGCGCGACCTCGATCAGCACCAGGCCGTCCTCCTCGAGAGCGAAGACCGCACGGTCGGTGACGGAGCGGACCTGTTGCCCGCGCTCCCGGGCGAGCCGGCCGCTGAACGAGATCTCGCGCACCTCGGGCACGAACTTCGGCAGGGCGCCCTCACGCACGACCCGCACGCCGTCGCCCGAGATGTCGAGCTCCAGGCCCTGCGCCGTCAGCGTCCCGACGAAGTTGATGCGCGGCGTCCGCGCCGAGATGTTCGGGAAGCCGCCGGGGCCGCGCACGCGGCCCTCGAAGGCGTGGACGTTGACGTTGCCCGACGCGTCGACCTCGGCGAACGACAGGCTCGCGATGTCGAGCCCGCC
>DATBMM010000286.1:0-6607 GCA_036554825.1 Candidatus Limnocylindrales bacterium | reverse complement strand
ACCCGGCATAGACCCGGAACGCCCGGTCATAGGTCGCGCGATGCTCCGCCCGCGGCTCGAGCCGGCGCTCGATCCGGCTCATCGACCGGACCGCGGCCGGCACGTCCGGACACGCGCCGATCGCGACCGCACCGAGCATCGCCGAGCCCAGCACGGCGGTCTCGAGCACGGCCGGGACGAGGACCGGGAAGCCGGTCACGTCGGCCTTGATCTGGTTCCATGTCTCGCTGCGGGCTGGTCCGCCGCAGGCACGCATCGCGGTGACGGCCACCCCGGCGGCCAGCATCGGTTCGGCGACGTGGCGGATGGCGAGGGCGCTCGCCTCGAGGACGGCCCGGGCCAGGTGCCCGCGGCCGTGGGCGAGCGTCAAGCCCACGAAGGCGCCTGTGGCTCCCGGGTCCCAGATCGGCGAACGCTCGCCGGCGAGGTACGGCAGGAAGACGACGCCGTCGGCGCCGGGCGGGGTCGTGGCCGCCTCCTCCAGCAGGGCCTCGGTCGTCACCGCCCCGCCGGTCAGGACATCGCGGAACCAGTCGAGGGCCCGCCCGGTCGCGGCCATCGCCGCCCCGACGCTGAAGAGTCCCGGCAGCGGTGCCGGGGTGACGAAGGCGCCGGGGACCTCGACCGGCTCGTGCCAGTACACGCCGAACCCACCCGCGGAGCCACCCGGATCGTACGCGTCACCCGGCGCCGTGAGGCCCGCCCCGAGATAGCTCGCGAACGCGTCGTTGGTCCCGCCGGCGACCGGGATGCCGGCGCGCAGCCCGAGCGCCCGCGAGGCGTCGTCGGTCAGCGTCCCGACGATCGAGCCCACGGCGACCGGGGGCGGCCGCCGATCCATCCGCAGCCCTGTCGACCGGTGGACGGCGTCGGGGTCGGGCTGGGCCTGGCCAGGGACCAGCGGCGCCGCAGCGATCCCCGTCAGGCGGAGCGCGAGCCATTCCCATGTGGTCAGATACCAGCGCGCCCGTGCGGCGACATCCGGCTCATGCCGCTCCGACCACAGCGCCGCCGGCAACGGACCGAGCGCCCAGCCGCGGATGCCGGTCGCGTCGCCGAGCTCGTCGGTCTCGGGCGTGGCGCGGGTGTCGAGGAACGTGATCGCCGGGCGGACGGCCGCGCCGTCCTCGTCGACCGCCACCAGCGTCGGCCCGTGGCCGTCGACCCCGATCGCCACGACGTCGAAGGGCTCCGGCGGCCGCAGGGAGTGGATCGCGACGACCAGCGCCGACCACCACGCGCCGGGATCCTGCTCGGCGCGACCGGGCTCGGCGTCGACCTCCAGCCCGTAGCCGGCACGGGCGATCGCCAGCAGGCGACCGTCCAGACCAACCAGGCCGACCTTGACGTCGGTCGTGCCCAGATCGATGCCGAGGATCGCGGCGGTCGGGGTGGTCATGCCGTTCCGTCGTCGAGGGCGACGACCGCTTCAGCCGTGGCGACATCGGTGACCAGCGTCTTGACGGCGCCGGAGCGGAGCGCGCCGAGGATCGGCCGCACCTTGCGCTCCCCCGACCCCACCCCGATCGAGACCGGCAGGTCACCCAGACGCCTGGCATCGAACGCCAGGACGCGGTCGCACAGCGCCGGGCAGACGAACTCGCCACGGACGTCGAACGGGGCGATGAGGATCTCCCCGACGGCATGCGCCTCGTCCAGCGAGCGGGCGACGTCCGCGCCCAGGGACGCGACACCCCACGACGGTCCGCCGATCCCGAACAGCGCGACGTCGAGCCGGTCCCACAGGTCGATCACCGCGCGGACGCCGGCATGGCCCTCGAGGGCACGCTTGGTCGCCGCGTCGTCGAGCAGGCCAGGCGCCATGAGCCCGTGCGGCTGGGCGCCGAAGGCCTCCGCGATCCGCCGGAACGGGTCGCGATCGGGGCCGGTCGACCAGTACCCGCCCGCGAGCGGCACGATCGTGGCCCGGACCGGCGTGACCGCGTCCTCCAGCGCGTCGGCGACGGCTCCGACCGATGCCCCATCGCCGATCCCGACGATCCCGCCATCCCGGAGGCTCGCCCGCAGCACCTGGGCTGCCAACCGGCCGACGAGCCGTCGCGCCAGATCCTCCGGACCATGGATGCTCGGGGCGAGGTGGACGCCAGCGAGGCCGAAGCGCCGCGCGAGCTCCGCGGCCGCCGGCGAATCGGCGGTGTCGCCATCGATGATGCGGATCTCGACGACCCCTTCGGCGCGGGCCCGCTTCAAGAGGCGGCTGACCTGCGGCCGTGTCAGCCCGAGTCGCTCACCGACCTCGGTCTGGGTCTCGCCAAGCTCGTAGTAGAGGCGGCTCGCCCGGACGAGCAGGTCGCGGTCGGCCGTCACGCGTGGGATCCGCGGGGCTGGTGCACAGATGTATCGGACAGATGTGCGAGCATCGCCCCGGAGCATACACGTGCCGCCTCCGCGAGGCGAGCGTGTCAGGAGGCGAGCAGCCGCGCGACCTCCGCTCGTTCGATCGGATCGAGCGCTGGCCCAAGCAGCCGGGCTTCCGAGAGGAGCGCGGACGCCGCCGCGCCATCACCCAGCGCCAGGCGGACCGCTCCCTCGTGGAACCTCAGGCGGGCATCGTCGGCGCCCAGCGAGCGTGCCGAGTCGATCGCTGCCGCCGCTTCCTCGTAGCGACCGAGTCGATAGAGGGCCCACGCGATCAGGTCGTGGCCGGACGCGTCGGGCCGGGCGTCGACGGACGCGCGGGCGCGGTCGAGGACGTCCTCGACTGCCCCGCCATGGTCCAGCTCGAAGCGCAGGAGCTGCCGGTCGAACGTCGCTGCCTGGACATCTCCGAGTCGCTCGATGAAGCGGACCGTGTCGTACGCCTTGTCGGCCTCACCGGCAGAACCGGCAGCCGTGTGGAGGTCGCCCAGGAGCGCGAGGGCCTCTGGCTGGGGAGCGATCGCCGTCGCCCGCTGGAGTCCGGCGATCGCGTCGTCGGTGCGCCCCTCATAGGCGTCGATCCGTGCGAGGCCGATGAGGGCAGCGACGTCACCATCCCGGATGGCGAGTGCAGCCGCGAACCCCTCGCGCGCCCGGATCGCGTCGCCGGCCAGCCGAGCGTATTCGCCGACCGCGTAGTGATAGAACCCGAGGTCCCCGGTCTCCTCGGCGAGCGCGGCGTCCCGAGCGAGGATCGCCTCGGCCAACGCCCGGTCGTGGTCACCGGTCACCGATGCGAGTCGCGCGGCCCGGATGCGCACTGCCGCCCCGCCGACCGATCGCAACCGGTCGAGGTCGTCACGTGCCTCGTCGATCCGACCCAACTCGACTGCGGCATCGAACCGGGTGACCAGTGCACCCGCCTGCGATGGATCAGCGCGCAGCAGGCCGTCGGCGGCCGCGTGGGCCGCGGAGAAGTCATGGAGCGTGAACAGGATGGCCGCCTCGATCACCCGGGCGGGCGCATGGCTCGGTTCGATCGCCAGCGCCGACCGGGCGGCCGCGAGGGCACGCTCGTGGTCGGTGAGGTCATAGCTGAGGCGTCCGCGCCCCTGGTAGAGCGTCGCGAGGTTCGTCGCCGCCAGGAAGTCCTTCGGGTTGGCGTCCAGGTTCCTGGTCCACGCGTCGATCGAGTGATCGATCTGGGCGAGTGAGACGACCGGGGCGCCACCGTCCTCGAGGGCCACGATCGGCGCGCCCGTTTCGACGGGCCGTGGCGCAGGTGCGGCTGGCTGGGTCGGGCGGAGGGCGGCCACGATGTAGGTCGAACCGACCACGGCGAGGGCTGCCAAGAGGAAGCCGAGAGCGCGGAGGTGGCGTCGTGGCGCGGACGAAGCGACGAGCTGCATGGTCAGGCGTCCCATTCGAGCGGCGTGGAGGCGGCCCAGCAGGCCGCCTCCACGCGCATGACCGGGCTAGTGCGGCTTCCCGAGGTATGGGAAGCGCGACAGGTAGTCGGTGTGCGGCCCGACCCCATCGCCGGGCACGGCGCCGGCGGCGTCGCGATCCGGGAACAGGCCAAGCGGATCTCCGCCGGTGGTCACGTTGAGCTCGACGTCGATGACGTCGTCAGCCAGACCGCGACCGTTGAGCGGTGCAGGGAGCGAGCTCGAGCGGCTGTAGACGAGCACGTCCGGGATCAGGACGTCGGCAAGAGCCGCCGCCTGTCCGTTCGAGTACGCGCCCTCGCTGTCGAGGCTCGAGAAGAACTTGAGGCCGTTGATCACGTTGGTGCGGAACTTGCCGCCGAAGGCGGTCGCCTGCCGGTTCGGCGGGGTCCGGTTGAACAGGTCCTTGTCGGCGGTCGGGTTGAAGACCGTGTTGATCGCCGGGCGACCCATCTGATCACCGGCCCGCCACTTGCCGTTCTTCCAGTACTGCGTCGTCGCCCACACGCCGATGGTGTCAGGCAGCTGCGAGTTCGGGATCGACAGCACGATCGCGTTGGTGTTGAGGTTGGCGAAGAAGTCGGTCGGATCCTTGCCGAGGGCGTCGCCTCCGACCGCCGTCCCGGTCGTCAGCAGCGTGGTCGTGCCGATGAAGCCGGTCAGGTCGAAGAAGAACGGATCGGAACGGACGCCGGCCCAGGCCTTGAGGCTCTGGCGTGTCTTGGCATTCCCCTCGTTGGTCTCGCCCCAGGCGACGACGCGACCGTCCTTGAGCGAGCGAGCGTCGCGACCCGTGTACTTCCGGATCTTGTAGTCCTGCTCGGGGTACGTGTCGTCATCGTCGCGATCGACACGGCCGAAGCGCGCGACGTAGGCGAGATCCGCCTTCTCGTCGCCGTTCTTGTCGATGTTGAGGATGTAGCGGACCTTCGTCCCGAAGTTGCCACCGAACAGGTTGATGGCCGGATTGACCGTCATCGCAAGGACGGTCCGACGGGAGTTGTCCGGCGCCCGGAAGACGTAGACATCGTTGATGTCACGGTCACCGTGCTCTGAGTGCGGAGCGATCTGGCCGTTCGCGGTGGCCCCGCCCAGGGCGGGGGCATCGAGGTGGTCGGCCGCGCTGGTAAGGATCGGGGCAGCGCCGATGGTCAAGGCGACCAGGGCGGTCCCGAACGCGGCGAATTTCGTGCGAGACATGGTGGGATGCGATCCCTCCTGTGGGTTCGTGGGGCCGGGTTCCTCCACGGCTCCCGGCCGATGGGTCACCTCGACGTCGTCGCGACTCTCTCCGTCGTGGCTCGACCAGTACTGCGCACCAGGACCGTGCGCGGATGAGTGGGTGGCTCGTCGGCTAGAGGACGCGCCCCGGGTTCAGCAGCCCCTGCGGGTCGAGCGCCGCCTTGATGGCGCGCATCACGCGGACCGCATCGGCCCCGCGTTGCTCCTCCAGCCATTCCCGCCTGGCCGACCCGATGCCGTGCTCGCCGGTCACCGTCCCGCCGAGATCGAGCGCGGCGCGATAGAGGTCGGCCTGGACGGCCTTGGTGATCGCCTCGGCCCGCGGGTCGCCGCGGTCCAGGACGAGATCCGGGTGCAGGTTGCCGTCCCCGGCGTGCCCGAACGTTCCGATCCGCACGTCGTGCTTGGCCGCGATCCGCTCGACGGCCCGAAGCATGTCGGGCACACGGGAGCGCGGTACGCCCACGTCCTCCATCTTCACGTCGCCGATCCTCTCGAGCGCCCAGTGCGCTGCGCGGCGGGCCTGGCGCAGCATGTCTGCTTCGGCCGGGGTCTGCGATCGGACGGTCGTCGTCGCGCCGGCCCCAGCACAGACGGCCTCGGCCCGTGCCAGCTCCTCGGCCGCGGCCGTGGACGGCAGGTCCGACTCGATCATCAGCATCGCGGCCGCATCGCGATCGAGGCCCAGGGCATGCACGTCGTCGACCGCCCGGATCGTGAACCGGTCCATCAGCTCCAGGGTGACCGGCGAGAGCCCCGCGGCGGCGATGCCGGCCACCGCGTCGCCGGCCGATTCGAGGGTCGGGAAGAAGGCCAGCAGCGTGGCGCGCAGCGGTGGCTGCGGTCGGAGCCGCAGCGTCGCTTCGGTGATCAGGCCCAGCGTCCCCTGCGACCCGACGATGAGGTGGGTCAGCGAATAGCCGGCCACGTCCTTGACGTTCTTGCCACCCGTCCGGATCACGCTGCCGTCGGCCATCACGACCTCGAGCCCCAGCACCGACTCACGGGTCTGGCCGTACTTGACGCAACAGAGTCCGCCGGCATTCGTCCCCAGGTTCCCACCGATCGAGCACATCTCGAAGCTGGCAGGATCCGGAGCGTAGAACAGGCCGTGCTCCGCGACGGCGGCCTTGAGCCGAGCATTGATGACGCCTGGCTGGGTGACCACGCACAGGTTCGCCGCATCGATCTCGACGATCTTGTCCATGGTCGTGAAGGCGACCGTGAGGGCACCCTCGATGCCGGCAGCCCCGCCGCTCAGCCCGGAGCCCGCGCCGCGTGGCACGATCGGGACGTCGTACGCCGCACAGGTCTCGACGATCGCCACGACCTGGGCGGTCTCGGTGGGCAGGGCGACGGCCCCGGGCAGCCCAGCCGGCAGGTAGGCCGTCTCGTCGCGCCGGTACGACTCGCGGTCGCTCTCGTCGGTCAGCAGGCGCAGGTCCGGGAGACGGGCGCGGAGCGCGTCCAGGAACGCGTCCGTGACGATGCCGGTCGCCATGGTCGGTCAGCCCGTACGGCCAAGGATATCGATGGGC
>DATBMM010000062.1:0-7504 GCA_036554825.1 Candidatus Limnocylindrales bacterium | reverse complement strand
CGACGTTCCCGCGGCCGGGCATCGGCTATGGGCGGGTCGGCTTATGGCACCGCGCGGGGATCCAGTGCTGGGCGGCTGCCCACCGACCTGAGCGGACGTCGGCGGGGGGCCGGTTCCACGGGGAGGCGGCCGCCTTGCTGCTGGCCGCGGAGGCCCACGCCCGCCGGATGGGCATCCACTGGGTCGATGCGGCGCTCTACTGGCTGACGGTCTCCCATGGCGAGGCCGGACCGAGGCTCCGCGACGCCGTCCTGTCGATGGGCATCACGCCGGACGAGATCGAAGCGGTCATCGACGGCTGGCGACCCAGCGACGAGCGGCCGAAGCGCACTCGGCGGATGAACCCGCGGCTCCAGTCGCTGCTTGCCGCCGCGGACCGGCTGGCCCAGCGCGAACGGCGTCGTCGCGTCAGGGCGATCGACATCCTGCTGCGGTTCATCGACGAGAAGGTCGAAACCGTTCATCGGCCGAAGCCGGCCTCAGCGGACCATGTGCTCGCGGTCCTGCATCGCCGCGGCCTGGATATCGATGAGCTGCGTCGTCGCCTGGTCGCGGCCGCGACCAGCGAGACGCCGACCTTCGAGCCGCGCGCGCTGCGGCCTCGGCGAGATCGGCCGGCCCGCCGGCCGGCCTGGCTGGACTTGGCGCCGAACCCGCTCGGCCACGACCCGTGGACGCGCCGGCCGTGGGGTGCGGCCTTCGCACGCACCCGGGATGGGCGCCACCTCGAGGTCGACGGAGACGTGTGGTTCTTCACGATCGACGGCGATGGCTTCTACGTCCGCGCCGCGGATGGCCGACCGGTCGGGTACCGCTACCGGAAGCTCAAGACGGTGCCGAAACGCACTCCGCGGCCGGTGAACGGGTTCATGGAGATCCTGCCGATGCCGCCGGTCGAGATGGACCACTGGCCCGATCACCGCTTCGGGGGCGACGACTGAGCGCGTCGTCAGCCCACCCAAAGCGAACCGGTCCTCCGGCCCGCGCTACCCCGTGACCGCCGAGCGGCGGGCAGCCACGAGCAGCATCGGGACGACGACGAGCGCGGCTCCCATCAGCCCCAGGATCGCGTAGCCCGCGTAGGCCAGCACGACGCCCGAGCCCAGGCTCGCGACTGCGGCGGAGCTCCAGATCAGGCTGTCGGTCAGGCCCTGCACGCGAGTCCGCTCGGCGAGCGATAGCCCGTGGGTCAGCAGCGCCGACCCGGCCACGTAGCCGAGGTTCCAGCCGTACCCGAGGAGGAACAGCGCGACGAACAGCAGCACGCCACCGTCCGGCGGCGCGACCGCGGCCATGACCGACGCCAGGGCGACGACCGCGAGGCCGGCGAGGATCACGGGCACGCTCCCGAAGCGATCGGTCAGGCGGCCCGAGATGGGCGAGAGGCCGAACATGCCGAACGTATGGCCACTGATGACCAGGCCGACGGCCGCGAGGTCATGGCCGTGGGCGGCCATGTGCAGCGGCGTCATGGTCATGATCAGGACCATGACGAACTGACCGGCCACGAGGGCGACGATCGCGACCGGCACGCTCGGTCGGGCGAACACGCTGGCGAGGGACACCGCGACCGACCGATCGCCCGACGTGTCGTGACGCGCGGAGGCGTCGGCCAGCTCGTATGGGTCGGGGCGCAGCATCAGGAAGGTCAGCAGCGCGGCGCCGCCGACGAAGAGGATCGGCACGAGGTACGGCCCGCTCAGTTCGGGCAGACCGACCGCGACCGCGACCCGCCCGGCCGGCGCGACCAGGTTCGGCCCGGCGACGGCGCCGATCGTCGCGCCCCAGACGACCACCCCGATCGCCGACGCTCGCCGGTCCGGCGGCGCAAGATCGGCCGCCGTATAGCGCGACAGCTGGTTCGACGAATTGCCGAACCCGATCAGCACCGTTCCCAGCAGCAGCAACGGCAGCGACATCCCGAGGATCGCGACGACCGCCACGATCGCGCCGAGGACGCTGATCACGTAGCCGGAGGCGAGCCCCACCCGCCGGCCGCGCCGGACCATGAGCCAGGACAGGCCCGAGGCCCCGGCAGCCGCGCCCAACACCACGGTCGCGGCCGGTGCCCCGCTCCAGGCGGTCGTCCCGCCGGCGATGTGGGTAGCGACGATCGTCGCCACAGTCACCGCCGCGATGTGTCCGGTGCTGCCGAGCGCCACGCCGGCGACCAGTGTCGCGACCGTCCGGCGGCGGAGCCGCTCGAGCTCGGCAGGGTGGAGGGATGGGCCGTCGGTCATGACGGCCGATGGTACGAGAACGCGAGCGCTCGCTTAGACCAGGTCGAGCGTGAGGATCTCGTACTGGGCGCGATCGTCGAGCGGCGCGCCGTCGGCGATCCTCGACGAAGACGCCGACGCCAGCTCGACGAACCGGCAGAAGGCGTTGGCGAGTCGCATCTGGGCGGGCGTCCGCGCGCGGACGCGCCACAGGTCGGGCGAGCCGACCACGATCGCGACGCAGCGTGCCCGGGAGGTCGCCACGTTGAGCCGGTTGCGGCTGTAGAGGAAATCCATCCCGCGTGGCGCAAGCTCGGGCGACGACGTCGTGAGCGAGTAGATGCTGACCGGCGCTTCCTGGCCCTGGAACTTGTCGACGGTCCCGACCCGCGCGTCCGATGGCAGCAGCCGCTGGATCGCCCCGACCTGGGCGTTGTACGGCGCAACGATGAGCACGTCCTTCCAGGCGAGCCTCCGCTCGACGCCCTTGGCATCGGTCCACGACCCGCCGACGATCGAGCGGGCGAGCTCGGCGACGGCCGCCGCCTCGGCGGGCGACTCGCTGTCGGCGCCGACCGTCTCCGCGGGCAGGAGCCGCGGTCCGACGCCGTCGGCGAGCCCGGTCCGGCTGCGCACCGACTGCCCGACGAGATGCGGCTCCGGCTCGAGGCGGCCGTCGTAGAAGACTTCGGACGTGAACGCGCAAAGCGCGGGGTGCAGTCGCCACGTTCGCTCGAGGAACAGGCCGCGATCCGGCTGGATCGTCGCCGCCCCGTCCAGCACGTGTGCCAGCGCCGACCGTTCGGCGCCGGGTGGATGCGTGCCGCGCAGCGGCTGGTCCAGCTGCTGGGGATCTCCGAGCAGGACGATGCTGTCCGTACTCGTCGACATCGCCGCGACGTTCGCCAGCGAGATCTGGCCGGCTTCGTCCACGAACAACAGGTCGAGGACCCCGGCGACCTTCGCCGACGCCCAGAGCCAGGACGTGCCGGCGCCGAGGTTCGCTCGACCGTCCTCGAGCCGGTGTCGGACATCGTCGGCATCCTTCGCCCGGACGACGCGCTCGTCGTCGAGCACCTGGGAGGGCTGTCCGTGCTGGACGGGTCGGACATCGACCCCCTCGTCGGCCCCCGCACGGAGCACCTCCGCGAGGAGGTTGCCGATGACCTTGTGGCTGGTGCCGGTGATGCCGACCCGCCTGCCGGCGGCCAGCGCCGTGCAGATCATCCGGGCCCCGCTGAACGTTTTCCCGGAACCGGGTGGTCCCTGGATCGCGAGCGTCGTCGATTCGAGGCTCATGACGAGACGTCGGGCGGCGGTCAGGTCGGACTCATCGGCTCGGGCCAGGGGCTCGCCGGCCGCCTGACCGGCGCGCGGGGGACGGCTCAAAAGCAGGTCGCGGATGGCGCGGTGTGCTCCGGATCCGTCGATGCCGTGGTCGGCTACCCATTCGCCGATCTCGAACAGCCGCTCCTGGTGGGCCTGGGTGCGCACCCACGGCAGGGGCACGATCGCGCGCGGGTGCGGCTTGCTCGTGTCGCGCCGGATGTCGACCGTCCCGGCGGCGATGTCGACGGCCATCACGTCGCCGACGTCCCACTTGAATGGCGAGTCGTCGGGTCGAGCCTGTTTCTGGGCAGGGTCGAAGACCTCCCGCGTCAGGTCGAAGTCCTGCGGCGGGAACGCATAGCGCCAGGTCTGCTTGCCCTTCTCCACGTCCCCGAGCGGCCCGACGGGCTCCAGCAGCCCGATCGGCTCCGATTCGTCGACGAGCTGCTCTGGGGTGAGGTCCATCAGCCGATGGAAGTCCCACCACATCGCCTTGTCCTCGCGCCGATGCCAGCTCAATAGCTGCGCCAGCAGCCAGCGGCCGTGGACCTGGGGGTCACGCTCGGCGCCGTCGTCAGGGACGTACCCGGGGTCCGTCAGGCGGCCGGCGAGGGCCTCGACGCGGGCCATCGTCTCGGTGAGCTCGACGGGCAAGGGCGTCTCGCGCGGCGCGGGGCGGGGGATCTCGACGCCGGTCGCGGCGAGTTCGTCGCGGCGTGCCTCCAACCAGTCGCGGAGGCGCTGGTTCGACACGACGTCGTCCCGGTTGTAGCGCTCGATCCGCTGGAGGATGTCCGTCTCGGGCCGCTCCCCCTCACCGAGCTCCAGCCACGTCTCGAAGGCGACGATGCTCGACCCGGCGTCGCGCAGGTCGATCTCCCGGGTGAAGCCGTAGAACGCCTCCATCCGCTTGATCGAGTAGCTCTCGACAGACGCGCGGAGGGACTGCCGGACCGCCCGGAGCAGGTCGACGAGCACGCCCTCGCGCAGCAGCCGGTCGACCTCGGCCTCGCGCGTCCCATAGCGGCCCATGAGCCGCTTGAGGGCGGTCGGCTCGTACGGCGCGTAGTGGTAGACGTGCATGGAGGGATCGGCATCGAGCCGTGCGATGACGAGGTCGATGAACCGCTCGAACGCCGCGCGCTCACCCTGGAGAGAGAACTCGCCGCTCCCGTCGCGCGACCAGATCGCCTCGAAGCGTCCGTCGACATCGAGGACGCCGAACAGGTAGTCGAGGCCGTCGTCGAAGGCGTACGGATCGCCCTCGATGTCGAAGAACAGGTCCCCGGGCGATGGCGGCGGGAGCGACGCGAGCCCGCGCTCCGCTTCGTACGGCTCGCCGGGTGGTGGCAGCAGCAGCTCGTATTTCATGCGCCGCTCGCGGCGACCCTCGAGCTGCATCCTCGCCTGCTCGCGGACGCGGGTCAGCGCTCCCTCCGACGTGCCCTCGAGGCGCGGCGACAGTGGCAGCTCGAGATCACCGAGCGCTTCGAGCGTCGTCACGCCACGCTCGGATAGCGCCCGTCGCTGCCGGCCGGAGATCCCGGCCACCAGGCTGAGATGGTCGTCGGCCCGTCGACGTTCCGCGCATTCCGCCGCCCAGCGGCACACGTCGCAGTGGTCGACCGGGTCCGGGTAGGTGTCGGGCGATGGGAAAGAGGCGGGTCGCTCATCTGCGACCGCCGCAAGGAATCGGTCGCGCGCGCTCCGGTAGTAGGCCATGTAGTCGTCGACACGCAATGTCTCGATCGCCCGGGCGGAGCCGCCGAGGACGACGTGGAGCCACTCCGGCCGGACGCGCTGGATCCGTTCCAGCTGGTCGATGTACGAGCAGATCTGCAGGACGGCGCTGGCCTTGACGTGACGGGCGAGCTTCGTGTCGGCGACCTCGTAGTGGTAGTCGCCCCAGATCGAGGGACGCGCGGCGTCGTCGACGCGCAGGAGGAAGTCGGCGTGCCCACGCCACGCCCCGTCGAAGAACGTGGCTTGGTAGACCACGTCCGCGCCGCCGGCCATCGCCTCGATCGTGGCGGCAGCGGCCGCGCGCAGACGGGCACCGTCGTCCTCGATCGAGCCGTCGAGCTCGATCTTCCGGACGTCGCGGCCTGCCGCCTCGAGGTCGGCCAGATAGCGCTGCTCGTGCTCGAAGCCGCGCTTGCGGATGACGTCGAGCTCGGGGTCGGTGCGCATCGGTCGGTGGACGAGACCAGCCATCGCGGCGCGCTCGAGCTCGGTCAGGTGCTCGCAGGCGAGGTAGGCGACCAGGTCGGTGGCGGCGAAGACGGGCCGTCCGTCGATCGTCTGCACGGTCGAACCTTAGCCGCGGTTTGCGACAGCTTGCCTGTCCAGGCCCTGCGCTACCCTCGAGCGATGCCGCGCGAACGCGATCCGGAGCGACCCGATCCCTCCGAGCCGTCGCGCCAGCGCGTCCGTGAGATGCACGTCGAACGGCTGATCCGCGAGGCGATCGAGGACGGCCGGTTCGACGACCTGCCGCATCAAGGCAGCCGCCTGCCGTTGGAGGACGACTCCGCTGCCGGTGAGCGGGCGATGGCCCACCGCATGCTCAGGAACGCCGGGGTCGCGCCGGCGTGGATCGAGGCGGACAAGCTGGTGCGATCGTTGCTCGCCGAGCGCGATCGCCTGGTCGCGGGGGCTGCTCGCTCGTCGCCGATCTCCCGGCCGCGCGTGCGTGCGTAACTCGCCCGCCTCGTCCACGAGGCGAACCGGGCCATCCTGCGGGTCAACATCGAGGCGCCGACGGACCGGCAGCAGCGGCGCGCGCTCGATCTGGACGCGGAGCTGGCGCGCTTCGACCGGGCGGCTCGCGGCGAGCCGCCCGGCTAGGCGCGGGTCGGCGGCCAGGCTGCGATCAGCGACTCGGCTGGGATCAGCGTCTCGGCTGGGATCAGCGACCGCCGAACAGGCCGCGCAGCCAGGCCATGAAGCCACCAGCCGCCTTCTCTGCGGAGGCCGCGGCGTCCTGGGCCACATCACCTGCCCGGCCCGCCACATCCTGGGCCACGTCTGTGGCGCGAGACGCGACGTCCTGGGCGACGTCCGCGGCACGCTCCGCCGCGTCGCGGGCGACGTCACCGGCGTCGCCGGCCATGTCGCTCACGGAATCCGCGGCGCGATCCATCACGTCACCGGCTCCGGCTGCGGCGCCTTCGGCGGCCGAGCCGACCGTGTCTGCGGCTCCGGAGGCCGCATCCGACGCGGCGTCCGCGATGTCGTCGACTGCCCCCTCCGCGGCAGCAGCGGCATCACGCGTGGGGTCGGTCATCGGGCCACCTCGCTCTTGGGGCATGCCTCGGGGCACGCCATCGGACGATGCTGGCGATGCGGCGGCCTCGCGTCAACCTTTTCCGCGGGCGACCGTGCCGCGGCTAGTGGGCGCGTGAGCGGCGAGGCCGCTGGGTGGCACCGCACACGGGACAGGTCGCGATCCCGGACGTCGGTTCGACGTCGAGGAAGCTCGCGCAGCCGTTCGTGCGGCAGAAGGGGCGATTCGTCTGGGGATGGGCGGCGGCCGCGCGACGGCGCAGTCGACGCATGGAGCTGGCGCGACCGGCGTATGACGCGGTCGCAGTGCGGGACATCATGGTGTGTTCGTACTTCGTTCTTTCTGGCGCGACCTCGGACGGTGTCGGTCCGGGCGGCGCCCTCGTTGTTCCGCTTCACACGCCGATATCGGGGCGGGAGCGGTCTGGTGGTCCGGGCGGCGTACCGGGAGCGTCCGTTTTTCGAGGCGCTCGACCGGGGCCGTCGCTCACGGACCGGTGACCTGAACACTATAGCACGTCCGTTCTGCGGGCCATCTTGGACCCGTCGTGGCTCGCGATCTGCGCCATATGCACGCTTCGTCGGGTGATCCTCCGGGGAGGGGTCGAAGCGGGTCGCTCAGCGGCCCTCGCCCGCACGACCGGTTCGGGTCCCGGCGGGGCGGAGTCGCT
>DATBMM010000054.1:0-5816 GCA_036554825.1 Candidatus Limnocylindrales bacterium | reverse complement strand
GCCAACGAGTCGCTCCGGTTCGATGGCGGCGACGGCTGGACGGTCGCCTTCAGCGCGACGTGGGAGGACCCGGCCGCGGCCCTGCCGACGCTCGCCCTCGGTGACTACCAGGAGCTCGACGCGGACGGGACGTGGACCGGTGCCTGCGCCGATGGCCGCCTCACCCGCCCTGCACCCGGAGGCTCGTCGTACGCGGCGCCGATCGCGCTGTCGCCGAGCTTCTGCACGCTCTCGATGCTGTTCAGCGACTGGGACCGGTCCGGTCGCCGTGACCTGCGCGTGTCGAACGACCGCCACTACTACCGCGACGGCGAGGAGCAGCTGTGGCGGATCGAGCCGGGTGCGGCGCCACGCCTGTACACCCGTGACGAGGGCTGGTCGTCGTTGCGGATCTGGGGGATGGGCATCGCCGGCGAGGACCTGACCGGCGACGGCTACCCCGAGTACTACCTGACCAGCCAAAGCGACAACAAGCTGCAGACGCTGGCGGACGGACCGTCGACGCCCAGGTACGAGGACATCGCGCTGCGGCGCGGCGTGACCGCGCATCGACCGTACACCGGCGACCAGACGCTGGCGTCGACCGCCTGGCACCCGGCGTTCGAGGACGTCAACGCGGACGGCTACCCGGACCTGTTCGTCAGCAAGGGCAACGTCAACGAGCAGCTCGACTTCGCCCAGCGGGATCCGAGCAACCTGCTCATCGGTCAGGCCGACGGGACGTTCGTCGAGGGCGGCATGGCGGCCGGGATCGTCGACTTCGAGAAGGCGCGGGGCGCGGCCGTCGCCGACCTGAACCTGGACGGACTGCCCGACATCGTCCAGGTGGTCCGCCGCACGAACGTCAGGGTGTGGCGCAACGTCGGGTCGGGGGACGCGGCGGGGCCACGGCCGATGGGCCACTGGCTCACGGTCGAGTTGGAGCAGGAGGGCCCGAACCACGATGCCATCGGTGGCTGGATCGCGATCCGGACCGGCACCCTCCAGCGCGAGCGGGAGGTCACGGTCGGTGGCGGGCACGCCAGCGGCCAGCTCGTGCCGTTGCACTTCGGTCTGGGGAGCGCGACACGAGCCGAGATCCGCGTCACCTGGCCCGACGGCCAGGTGGGCCCATGGCTACCCGCGGACGCCGATCAGGTGGTCCGGGTCCGGCGGGGTGCGAGCACCGTCGAACCCGTGGCACCGTAGTGCGCGCATGACGACGACCCATCCCACCCGCACCGCTCGACTCGCCGAGGTCGGACTGCCCGACTTCGGACGGCCGACGGCGACCCCCGAGATCCGTGCCGAGGTGTACGCCGCCCGACTCGAGCAGCTGCGCGAGCGGATGGAGCGTCGCCGCTATGACCGGATCGTCGTGTATGCCGACCGCGAGCACTCGGCCAACCTGGCCTGGCTGACCGGGTTCGATCCTCGCTTCGAGGAGGCGATCCTGCTCGTCGCGCCGACCGGCGCGCCGGCCATCCTCGTCGGCAACGAGTGCTACGGGATGGCCGGGGCCGCGCCGCTGCCGATGCGCCGGGAGCGCTTCCAGGACCTGAGCCTGCCGAGCCAGCCCCGCGACCGGTCACGCTCGCTCGAGGCGATCCTCGGCGACGAGGGGCTGACAGCCGGGACTCGGGTCGGGGTGATCGGCTGGAAGCCCTACGCGGAGCCGTCGATGCTCGACGTGCCCTCGTTCCTCGCCGACGAGCTGCGGCGGCTCGTCGGCCCGGGCGGCACCGTCGAGAACGCGAACGACCTGCTCATCGATGCCGCGGACGGCCTGCGCGTCATCAACGAGGTCGACCAGCTCGCGGCGATGGAGGCGGCGGCCTGCACCACCTCGACCGGCGTGTGGTCGGTCATCCACGGCCTCCGACCCGGACTGCGGGAGCGGGATGCCGTCGCGCTCCTGGGCTGGGACGGCACACCGCTGTCCTGCCATCTGATGCTGACCGCCGGCCCGCGCGCCGCCTACGGCCTGCTGAGCCCGGGCGATCGAGCGGTCGAACGGGGCGATCCGTTCACGGTCGCCTTCGGGATCTGGGGCGCGCTCAACTGCCGTGCGGGGTTCGTCGTCGAGGACGCCGCCGAGCTGCCGGACGAGGCGCGCGCCTACGTCGACCGCCTGGTCGCGCCCTACTTCGCGGCCGTCGCGGAGTGGTACGGCGCGCTCCGCATCGGCCAGGCGGGCGGGGTGCTGCACGACATCATCGACCGCCATCTCGGTGACCCGTTCTTCGGCATCTTCCTTAACCCCGGCCACCAGATCAGCCTCGACGAATGGGTGAACTCGCCGATCCGGCCGGGCTCGACGATCGAGCTCCGGTCCGGCATGGCGTTCCAGGTCGACATCATCCCGGCGACCGGCACGCCGCTGTTCACGACCAACATCGAGGACGGCATCGCCCTCGCCGACGCCACGCTCCGCGGCGAGCTGGCAGCGGCATACCCCGATGCCTGGGCCCGCATCGAGGCGCGCCGGGCGTTCATGGCGGAGGCGCTCGGGATCGAGCTCCATCCGGACGTCCTGCCCTTCTCGAACATCCCGGCGTACCTGCCGCCCTACCTGCTGCGGCCGGGCCTGGCGATGACTGTGGCGGCGTGACTGCCATCAGGCACGACCCGGCGGCGATCGTCCTCGCGGGCGACGATGCGCGCCTGACCGTCGACGCCGGTCACGGCGCCCGGTTCGCGTCGCTGGTCGTCGACGGTCACGAGCTGCTGGTCACCGAGGGCGACGGCCCGATCTGGTGGGGCTCGTACCCCATGGCGCCGTTCGCCGGGCGGATCCGTGATGGGCGCTTCCCGTTCCAGGACCGGATCGTCGAGGTGCCGCTGTCGATGCCGCCGAACGCCATCCACGGCACCGTGTTCGATCGGGCCTGGGAGGTGACCTCGCGCGCGCCCGATGGCGTGGAGCTCATGACCGATCTCGGCCCCGACTGGCCGTTCCGTGGCCGGGTCGTCCAGGCCGTCGCGATGGTCCCCGGCGGCCTCGAGGCCACCCTGCTCGTCCTCGCCGACGAGCCCATGCCGGTCGTCCTGGGGTTCCATCCGTGGTTCCGCCGCACGATCGACGGTGCCGCGGCCGAGCTGTCCTTCGAGGCGCGCGCCATGTACCGGCGCGGGCCCGACGGGTTGCCGACGGGCGCGATCGGCGCCCCGACCCCGCGACCGTGGGATGACGCATTCGCCGACCTCGTCGCCCCACCGCGCCTGACGTGGCCGGGCGTGCTCGCCCTTGACCTCCGATCGGACGCCCCGATCTGGGTCGTCTACGACGAGCGGGACGACGCCATCTGCGTCGAGCCCCAGACCGCACCGCCGGACGCGTTCAACCTGGCGTGGGCGATCGGGGTGGACGCCCCGGCGGCCGCCCCCGGCCGACCCGTGTCGATCTCGATGGCCTGGCGCTGGTCACCGGCCCCGAGCCGTCCAGCCGTGCCGCGTCCGGCCGCGCGCCGCCCGGCCGCGGCGCGCGTCACGCCTTCGAAGCGGCGTTCCTCGGGTCGGGGACGTTGACCCCGGTCACCCGGTTCTTGCCGGCGCGCTTGCTCGTGTACATCGCGCGGTCGGCGCTGATCATCAGCTCGTCGGCGGTCTGTCCGTCGTCCGGGTAGGACACGACGCCGACCGACAGCGACGGCCGGATCGCCTCGTCGGGCAACCCGAGGTCGAGCTCGGTCACGCCGATCCGGATCTTCTCGGCGAGCACGAAGGCGCCGGTCGGGTCGGTCTCGGGCAGCAGCACGACGAACTCGTCGCCGCCGTAGCGGGCGGCGGTGTCGATGCGCCGCACCCCGTCGCTGACGACCTGGCCGACGGCCGACAGCACCCGGTCGCCGTGGAAGTGACCGAGCCGGTCGTTGATCGCCTTGAGCTCGTCAAGGTCCATCATCAGCAGGCAGAACCCGCGACCGGACCGGGCGCTCCGGGCGATCTCCCGTTCGAGCGCCGCGAAGAAGAAGCCCCGGTTGTAGAGCGACGTCAGCGGGTCGATGGTCGAGAGACGGATCGCCGCGTCGCGCGTCATGCGCTGCTCGCGGGCGATGACCATCGCGATGTACGCGAGCAGGATCATCGCGGTCAGGTTGATGCCGACGCTGGCGACGGTCACCGGGTTGCCCAGCACGGGCGGCGCCGACCCGAGCGCGACCGCCAGCAGGTAGCCGATCACGGCGATCAGCGCCAGACCGAGCGTGATCGCCGGTGACACCACGAGCGCGGCACCGCCGACGATGAGCGGGTAGACGAAGAAGAACGGGCTGGCGGCACCGCCCGTGAGCAGGACGAGCATCGTCGCGACGGTGATGGCGACCGAGCCCTCGAGGACGAACTTCGCGGCCCCGAGGGCGCGCGCCGGCAGCAGGTCGTGGATGACGAGCACGAACACGCCACCCAGCGCAAGGAGCAGGAAGATCGCCGTCTGACTCTGCGGCCACAGCCCGGTCACGCCCACGATCGTCGTGACCGCCAGCAGGAACACCCACGAGGCGATGCGGACGACCCGGTCATACGTCCGGAGGGTGTCGCCCTCGTCCGGGCGGGTCTCCTCTCGCCCCGTCACGGCGGCCGCGGCCATCGCCCGTTCCGAGCGCGGGTCCAGCCGATCCTCGGGCGGGATGCCGTTCCGCATCCGGCCGATCGCGGGCGACGCCACCAGTGCCGCCATGACGACGAGATTGCCGATCACGGCGACGACGATCAGCGCAAGGATGGGCTCCAGCGGCACACGGGCATCTTAGACGGGGTACTGGCCGAATCGGCTGGTGCGTCCCCGCGCCAGCGCAACGTGACGGTGCGTGCAGGCCCCAGTGCCTAGCGCGTCCCCCACTGGTACGTCTGCTTGACCATCCGCAGGTACACGAACGTCTCGGTCTCGCGGACACCGTCGATGGAGCGCAGCCGCTCGGTCAGGAAGCGCAGCAGCGCCTCGTTGTCCTCGCACACGGTCTCGATCAACAGGTCGTACGTGCCGGCCGTGATCACGACGTAGTCCACCTCGGGCATCTCGGCCACGGCCTCCGCGACCGACACCAGTCGATCGCTCTCGCAGCGGATGCCGATCATCGCCATCTGCTGGAAGCCGAGCTTGAGCGGATCGGTCACGCCCACGACCTGCAGGATGCCGCGCTCGATCAGCCGGTTCGTCCGGGCGCGGACGGCTGCTTCGCTCACGCCGAGCTCGGCCGCGATCTGGGTGAACGGCTTGCGACCGTCCGCCTGGAGGTGCTCGATGATGCGCTTGTCGAGGTCGGACACCTCGTCCGTGCGCGTCGAGAGCGGACGCGGGCGAGATCGGGCGACGTCGCTCATGTCGACAGGGTACGTCGTGACCGAGCGCTCTGGGCCGGTGTTCCCATCGTCGCCTGCCGTGGCCGTGCCGCGTCGCGACGGTCGGTCAGGGGTGGTCGAGGACGGTCAGGGCGCCGTGGAGGGGGCCGGGCTGGGCTCGCGCTCGACGGCGGCCGTGGCCCCGATCCGAACAGGCACGCTCGTGCGTGCCTTGAGCGGCGACAGGAGCACATTGGCCGCCGACAGCAGGTCCTCGAGCGCATCGGTGTGCCGCTCGCTCAACTTGGACCCCGGCTTGGCGCCCGACTTGGTCGGACCCCAGGTGATGAGGATGTTCATGCCGGCCAGCGCGATCGGCGGTTCGCCCTTGCCGGGCGGGTCGCCGTCCTTCCAGGGCACCCACTTGGTGAGGGCGGTCTCGTCGCGGTACTCGGTGACGTCGAGCGGCCAGCCGAGGTAGGTCGCGTACACCTTGCGCACGACGTCGCCGTCCTCCGTGCCGAGCGTGGCCGTGTTGGCGGTGATGCGCAGGCCGT
>DATBMM010000042.1:0-2581 GCA_036554825.1 Candidatus Limnocylindrales bacterium | reverse complement strand
CCGCGCTGGGCGCCGAGGCGCATGAGATCGCCATCGCGCATGTAGATCGACGGATAGCGGTAGCCGAAGCGCTCGACGAGGATCCCCATGACCTCGTCCAGTGCGGTCGCGGTGGGTCCTTCGCTGGCCAGGACCCGGCCGATCGCCTCGATGGCGGCCATCTGCCGCGCGCGACGACGCATCCCGGCACTCGCCGCGCGGGCATGCGCGACGGCGCGCTCCAGCATCGACACGGTCCGGCGCGTCCCGACGGCGAGGACGACGGCGGTCGCACCCAGCGCGATGCCACGTTGCACGAGGCCGTCCTGGACCGCGGGTGTGCTGAAGGCGGGGACGAAGTACAGCACGAGCCCCGCGGCGATGATCGCCGCGCCGACGACGATGGCCTCGCGGGCACCGAGCGCGGCGGCCATCGCGACGATGGGCAGGATCAGCGACGCGAGTGGGAGCGTGGCCGGGTTCCCGGTGCCGACGCTCATCCAGACGACGACGGCAAGGGCGAACAGCAATCGCGCGGTATCGAACGCGACGGAACGGCGGGTTCGGGCCGGGAACGCCAATGCGCCCTGCACGCCGAGGTAGACGATCGCGGGCACCACGACGAGCAGGGTGTCACCGCTCGACGCCAACTCGATGACGAGGGCGGCGACGACGACCGCGAGGGCGAGCAGGACGTGCGGATCGGCGGCGAGCCGCCTCAGCGCACGCGATGACGGCGCGCGCAGCCGCTGTGAACGGAGCACGACAGGGAATGTGCGCGTATACCGGGGCGAAATCGATAGGACGATGGGACCCCTTGCGGGTGCACCGTCCGCCGCCCGGCTACCGCCAGCGGATGGTCGCGGCAGCCTCGTCGGCGGTGTCGAGGAGGTCGCGCAGCGTATAGCCGTCGTTCGGCTCGATGGCCAGGACGATCAGCTCGTCCTCGGGCAGGTCGATGACCAGGACGCGGGTCGTCCGTTCCGGCTCGAGATGGAAGGTGCTGCCTTCGATCGAGAACAAGGGGACGCGCTCGTCCCCGCTCGGCGCGAAGTCGCTGGACAGGCCGCGTCGCTTGTCGAGCCGGATGTCGACCGGGTCGGTGGCCCCGATGCCGTCCGTCGCGATGAACGCGTCCATGACGTCCCGAGGTCGCGAGCCCGGCTCGTCCGCCTCGCCGTCCGGATAGACCTCTCGGAGACGCCCGACGAACGTGACGGTCCCCTCGGCGCGGGTCAGGACGACGATGTCCTCCTGGTGGCCGGCGTTCGACCAGCCATCGCCCAGCTCGATGTCGAAGCCGGGGCGGAACCTGGAGGGGGCGTAGCGACCGGCGCCCAGTCCACACGGGATGTCGAAGAAGACCTCGCAGAGGTCCCCGACCTCGCCCTCCGGGAGTGGCGTCACTTCGGGCGTCGCCTCCGGAGTCGGCTCCGGTGTCGGTGTCGGCTCCGGGGTCGGCGATGGCGTGGGCTCCGGGGTCGGGGTGGGTTCGGGGGTCACGACGAGCGCCTCGCTCGGCTGGGCCGAGTCGAGCGGTCGCTGATCGCCGGGGAGTGCCGCCACGACCATCGCGCCGCCCGCGATGCCGAGCAGGGCAAGCAGGGCGATGACGACACCAGGCGGGCCGCCTCGTGCCGTTGGGCGGCGCGAACCTCGAGCGGCGGCCGCGGGGCGCGGTCGCGCGCGGGCCGTCCTCGCGGGACGCGCCGGCGGCGCCGGAGCGATCTCGCCCGACACGATAGGCGTGGCGACGACGGTCGTCGGGCTGGTGTCGTCGGCGGCCCGGACGGCCGATCCGAGGGCCGCGGCCATCGCGTTGCCGTTGGCGTATCGATCGTCGGGATCTGGCGCGAGTGCTCGACGGACGACCGCATCGAGCTCTGGCGGGATCTCGCCGCGGACCGCCCGTGGGGATGGGGCGGCGGCGCCGACGCGGGCCAGGGCGATCGCGTCGGTCGTGTCGCCGCTGAACGCTCGGGTGCCGGTGAGCGCCTCGAAGAGCACGAGCCCGAGCCCGTAGATGTCCGAGGCCGGCGTCGTGGTGGCCCCACGCGCCTGTTCCGGGCTGAAGTAGTGGACAGAGCCGAGCGTGGTGCCCGGCGTCGCCGCCTCGGCGTCGGCGGCGAGCCGAGCGATGCCGAAGTCGGTGACCATCGCGCGGCCATCGCCGGCGAGGAGGATGTTGCCCGGCTTCACGTCGCGGTGGACGATGCCGCGGACGTGTGCCACGCCGAGGGCACGGGCGACGTCGAGCCCGATGCGTGCGGCGAGGGCGGGTGCCAGGCGGCCGCCGCGCTTCAGACGCGCCGCGAGGTCCTCGCCATCGACCAGGTCCATCACGAGATAGGGCTGCCCGTCGTCCGTGCCGGTGTCGAGGCACGCGACGATGTTGGGGTGACGCAGGACCGTGGCGGCCAGCGCCTCACGCCGGAACCGGTCGGCGAGGTCGGCGTCCTGGGCCACCTCGGGACGGAGCAGCTTGACGGCGACCGGACGCTCGAGCCGGAGGTCCATCGCCTCGTGGATCGTCGCCATCCCGCCCCGGCCGATGACCCGGCCGAGCTGGTAGCGGTCGCCGATGATCCGCGCCTTCCGGGGA
>DATBMM010000010.1:0-3816 GCA_036554825.1 Candidatus Limnocylindrales bacterium | reverse complement strand
CCCGCGCAGCATCAGGTCCTGGAGCAGTCGGATCCCATGTGTGACCGGCAGCGCGTAGGCGATCGCTCGCACGGGGGCGGTGAACTGGTCGATCGCCAGCACGAACCCACTGAAGAAGACCGACGCGAGGAGCGTGAGGAGCGACAGCTGGACGGCCTGCCGCTCGGAGTCGGACACGACGGCGATGAGCAGGCCGAGGCCGAGCGACGCGAGGAGCACCAGGCCGATCACGAGCGCGAGCCCGAGCGGGTCAGCGAACGTCGGGACGCCGAGCAGGTTCACGAGGAGCAGCATCGTCAACCCCGCCACGGCGAAGCCCAGCAGGCCGAAAGCCAGCACCTTGCCCGCCAGGATCTCTGCAGCGGTCACCGGCGAGATCCGGAAGAGCTCCATCTGTCCGCTCGACCGCTCACGCACGAGCGACATCGAGACCAGCGTCACCGCGAGGTGTTGGAGGATCAGGGCGAGGACGGCCGGTCCGAAGAACGACAGCACGGTCGGGCTGCGTGGCGCCATGTTGACCAGGCGGGCCTCCGTCGGCGCGGCCACGACCTCGGGCGGGATCGCGGCGGCCTCCGCTTCGCCGGCCTCGATCGCATAGCCCTGTCCCTCTTCAACGGCCTGTTGCACGATCCGCCGGTTCACCGCATCGGCCAGCGCCGCGCCGAGGATGGTGGCGTAGTTCTCGTCGACCGGATCGATCTCGTCGACCACGATCTCGATCGTCGAGCGCTCACCTTCCCGGAAGGCGGCCTCCGGGTCCTCGGGGGCGATGACCAGCAGGTCCACCTGGCCGGCCTGCAGACGCGCCTCGGCTGCGGCTCGGTCCTGGACGACATCCGCGACACGCAGCGCCGGACCGGCGAGTTGCTGGTAGTCGGCGACCCCGACAGGGAGCTGACTGCCCGCGGGGACGACCACGACGGTCTCGAGCGGTCGGCGGATGCCGCTGAAGCCGACCCCGAAGACGGCCATGATCAGGAACGGCCCGAGGACGAGGCTGACGATCGCGCCGGGGCGGCGGATGGTTTCGACCAGTTCCTTCCCGACGAACGCGAGCAGCCGCCAGATGACGGTCAGGGCGGCACGCATCAGGCGGCGCGCTTGTCGTCGCGATCGTCGTCGCGTACGTCATCGTCGACGGGCACCGCCGCCCGCGCGCGCTCGACGAGGATGGCGAAGACCTCGTCGTACGACGGTCGTGCCTCCGAGGCCGACACGATCTCACCTCCGGCGGCGTTGATGGCCTCGACGATGTCCGGCAGCGACGTGGAGGCGTCCTCGACCACCGCGCGGATCGATGTCGGCCCGCGTTGCTCGATGCGGCGAAGACCGGGGATCGCACGCACCGCCCCGGCGTCCAGCGGCGCCTCGGTCGTGACCTCCACCAGGTCGCCGCCGAGGGCTGAGCGACGCAGCTCGGCCGGGGTGCCCGTGGCGATCACCCGGCCGTCGGAGATCAGCAGCACCGAATCGCACTGCTCGGCTTCACCGACGTACTGGGTCGTGACGAGCAGTGTCCGGCCCTCATCGCGCAAGCGGGTCAGCTCCGCCCAGATGGTCGCCCGGAGCAGGGGGTCGATGCCCGCCGTCGGCTCGTCGAGGAACAGGATCGCCGGGTCGTGGACGAGGGCCGTGGCCAGCTCCAGGCGGCGCTGCATCCCGCCTGACAGGGCGCCGGCGCGGCGGTTCCGCACGGACCACAGGTCCACCAGCTGCAGGACTTGCTTGGTCCGGCGGCGCCGACGCCACCACAGCAGCCCGAACAGCGACGCCACGAAGTCGACGTTCTCGCGGGTGGTCAAGTCTCGATACAGCGCGAACGACTGGGGCATATAGCCGATCCGCTCGCGTGTCCTGCGCCGGAATCGGACGGGATCCTCGTCCATGACGCGGATCTCGCCCTCGGTCGGCGTCAGCGCCCCGGTCATGAGCCGGACCAGCGTGGTCTTGCCCGCGCCAGACGGGCCGATGATGCCGAGGATGGTCCCCTCCGGGACCGAGATCGTGACATCGCGGAGCGCGGTGTCGTCACCGAACCGCTTCGATGCCCGGTCGATCGTGACTGCGTCCATGACTGGGGGTCTCCTGTGCGGCGAACGGCCCTGGCACTTGCGTCGATCCGGCCCGCCGTAGAGAGGAGTCCCGTCGCGGTCGTTCCCCCAGAGCAGGTACCGCGACGAGACTTGGCGGAAGTATCCCGACGGGGGGTATCGGAAAGCCGAATCGGGCTCCGCTGCGAGATTGCAGGCATGTGGCGAAGGGTCCAGACGGATATCGACGCGAGGTCCGCGCCCGTACCGTGGCCGCCATGACCGAGCCACGCCCCGACCCAAGGACCATCGCCCGGGCCAGCGGGCTCCGCTACGCGACCGATTCGCGCCCTGGCCTCACCCGCCGGCGCGTCGGTCGAGGGTTCTCCTATCGCGACGCTGAGGGGCGGACGATCCGGGATCAAGAGACACTCGATCGGATCCGTTCGATCGTGATCCCACCCGCCTGGACCGACGTCTGGATCTGCCCGTGGCCGAACGGACACCTCCAGGCGACGGGGCGGGATGCCCGAGGTCGCAAGCAGTACCGCTATCACCCACGCTGGCGGGCGGATCGAGGCAGCGACAACTTCGAGCGGATGGTCGCGTTCGCCAAGGCTCTCCCGCGGATCCGTCGACGCGCCGAGCGCGACCTCTCGAAACGGGGACTGTCGCGCGAGAAGGTGCTGGGGACGGTCGTGCGCCTGCTCGAACTCACGCTGATCCGCGTCGGCAACGACGAGTACGCCCGCCTCAATCGATCGTTCGGGCTGACGACGATGCGGTCCAGGCATGCGACCGTGGAGGGATCCAAGGTGCGCTTCCGCTTCCGCGGCAAGGGCGGCGTCATGCATGAGGTCGGGCTCCGGGACCGGCGTCTCTCCTCGATCATCCGGCGATGCCAGGAGCTGCCCGGCCAGGAGCTGTTCCAGTACGTCGACGAGGAGGGCGAGATCCGCGACGTCACGTCCGACGAGGTGAACGACTACCTGCGCGAGATCTCGGGTGGGGACTTCACCGCCAAGGACTTCCGAACGTGGGCCGGTACGCTCCTTGCCTATCGTGCCCTGCGCTCGCTCCAGCCGGAGGATCACGGACCGGCCGCCCGCCGGAACGTCGTGGCGGCGATGCGCCTCACGGCCGAGCGGCTCGGGAATACGCCAGCCGTGGCACGGGGCAGCTACGTCCATCCAGCGGTGTTGGAGGCATACCTCGACGGCAGTCTCGGCGGCGCGTTGGTCGACGCGGCCGAGGAGCAGACCGAGCCACCCACCGAAGCCGACCGAGGCGAGGAGCGGGCCGTCGTTCGACTGCTCCGAGAGCGGGCCCGGACCGCCTCAGGGACTGCGACGCACGGGAAGATGAAGCGGACCGGCTGACGGTCGACGATCGGACACCATGACAGAGCCCCGACCATCCGGCCGGGGCTCTGTGGTCGCTGGGTCAAGGTGGTGACGCCTAGACGTCCTCGCCGTGCTCCTGGCGGAACTTGCTGCGATCGAGCTGCTCGTCGACCTCATCGCCGGCATTCGCGAGGCCGGCACGGATGTCGTCTGCGGTGTTGGCGGCCTTGTCGGCCAGGCTCTCGTCGCCGTCGGCGCGTCGGGCCGCTTCCTTGGCTTCGTTCTCCGCATCTCGGGCGGTGCGCTTGATGTCATCCATTCGACTCGGATACCTCCTTCGACCCGCGGGATGCGAGTCGAGAGGAACCTACGGCCGGCGGTGTTGCGGTCCGTCCGGATGGGAGTGGGCCGTCACTATCAGCGTCATTGCACGCGGGCCG
>DATBMM010000354.1:0-6013 GCA_036554825.1 Candidatus Limnocylindrales bacterium | reverse complement strand
CGGTGACGCGCTTCACGCTGCGGAGGCTAGCGCCTCCCCGGCCATGATGCGGCCGATGTGTATCAGTGAAGAACCCGCCGGTCGGAGCCGGAGAATATGCATCGCCGCGGACCCCGCCGCTCGGAGCCCGAGAATATGCATCGCCGCGGATCCCGCCGCTCGGCGCCGGACAATATGCATCGCTGCGGCACGCGCCCCCGCGAACAACGCCCCGGATCGCGATGTTCGGCGCCGGACGAAGTCCATCGCCCGGCGCCGGCATACCCGGGGCGGGCATAGGCCCCCGCCCAAGGACCCTACGGCTTCAGCGGCAACCGCGAGATCCAGTACGGGACGTCGGGACCCGGCGTCGTCGAGAACCGGGCGTTCACGACCCACAGGGCGCCGAGCGTCGTGGTCGCCGTGGTCGGGATGTCGACCACGCCGGCCGCCGGCACGATCTCGCCCTTCAACGTCGCGTGGCGCAGGTTCTTCGACACCCGCAACACGGCGACCAGGTTGCTGAAGTTGCGGACCACGTACAGGGTCCGGCCGCGGAAATCGATGCCATCGCCGTTGGTCACGAGGTAACCGCCGGTGTCGATGCGCTTCGTCGCGCCGGTCCGCGGGTGGAGGCGGAACAGGAAACCGGTGTTCGACTGGACGAGCACCAGCCAGCTGCCGCGGGCCGCGATGCCGTTGGCGTTGAACCCCGGCTGGAGGGCGAAGTCGCCGCGCAGCGGCATGAAGAACGCCTTCGACGGCGCGGGGAGCCGGCCGTGGCTGCGGAGCGGGATGACGCCGACGCGGGCGTTCATCGAGTCGGTCACGACGACGCGGTTGCGGGCGATGTCGAGGTCGTTCAGGAAGAGCGGCCCGGGACCGAACGTGTAGGTCTGCAGCAGTTTCCCGTTCCGGGCCTTGTAGACCCGGACCTCACCGGTCGGGCCGCCGGCGACCCACAGTCGACCCCAGCGATCAAGATGCAGGCCGACCGCGACCTTCCCGGTCTGACCCGGGACGAGGATCCGCCCCTCCCCGGTCCGGGCGTTCGCGCGCCAGATGGCGCCGTTCGCCAGCGAGCCGGAGTACAGCCACTTGCCCCACGATTCGATGCCTTCGGGCTGCCAGCCGTTCGGCAGATCGATACGGGCGGGGAGACGGGATGTGCCGTGGTCGTCGTGCGCCGCGACGGCCGGCGCGAGGACCACCGACACGCCCAGCGCAAGAGCGACGAGCATGCTCAGACGACGAAGGGTCGATGTCATGAGGGTTCCCTCAGGTTCGGTGGTGTCCGGGCCTGACCACCCTACCCCTCCCCGGCTTGCAGTCGCGTAACAGCCCGGCTGATCAGTGGGAGTCGACCCAGCCCAGCGAGCGGTCGACGCCCTTGTGCCAGCGCGCCAGGGCGGCGGCGCGGTCGGCCGCGGGCATCTGCGGGTCGTACCGACGCGTGGCGGTCGCCATCGACCGGAGCTCGTCGAGATCCCTCCAGAAGCCGACCGCCAGGCCCGCGGCATAGGCGGCCCCGAGGGCGGTCGTCTCGGTGATCTCGGGCACGACCACGGCACTCCCCAGGATGTCGGCCTGGATCTGCATCAGTAGCCCGTTCCGGGTCATCCCGCCGTCGACCCGCAGCTCGCCGCCGAGTGGCGCCCCGAGATCCGCCGCCATCGCCTCTGCCAGATCGGCGACCTGATACGCGGTCGCCTCGAGCGCCGCCCGGGCGATGTGGGCCTTGGTCGAGAACCGTGTCAGCCCACAGATCACGCCGCGGGCGTCGGGTCGCCAGTGCGGCGCGAACAGCCCCGAGAACGCCGGCACGAACACCACGTCCCCCGAGTCCGGCACGGAACGGGCGAGCGGCTCGACCTCGTCCGCCGAATCGATGATCGCGAGGTCGTCGCGCAGCCACTGGACCAGCGACCCGGCGACGGCCACCGACCCCTCCAGCGCGTACGTCGCCGGCGTTCCCGGCCCGCCGAGCCGCGCTGCGATCGTGGTGATCAGCCCGTGCGTGCTGTGGACCGGCGTCGAACCCGTATGCATCAGCATGAACGCGCCGGTGCCGTACGTGCACTTCGCCTGGCCGGCCTCGAAGCAGGTCTGCCCGAACAGGGCCGCGTGCTGGTCGCCGAGGATGCCGGCGATCGGCACCCCGTCGAGGTCGCCGACGCCCGTGCCGTACACCTCGGACGAGCCACGGATCGCCGGCAGCACGGAGCGCGGGATGCCGAGCTCGTCGAGGATCGACGCGTCCCAGTCGAGCGTCTCGAGGTCCATCAGCATCGTGCGGCTGGCGTTCGTCGCGTCGGTGGCATGGACCCCGCCGTCGACCCCACCCGTCAGGTGCCAGAGCAGCCAGGTGTCGATCGTCCCGAATGCCAGCTCCGACGGATCGCGCTCGACGTGGTCGAGGATCCAGCGCAGCTTGAGCGCGCTCGAGTAGGTCGACACCGGCAGCCCGGTCGTCGCCCGGTAGCGATCCTGGTCGCCGATCCGTGCCACGGCGTCGGCCGTGCGCGTGTCCTGCCACACGATCGCCGGATGGACCGGTCGGCCCGTCTTCCGGTCCCACACGACCGTCGTCTCGCGCTGGTTGCTGATGCCGATCGCCGCGAGGGCACGAGCGTCCGTGCCGGCTTCCCGCAACGCGACGCGGACACAGGTCCGCACCCGCTCGATGATCTCGTCGGGGTCGTGCTCGACCCAGCCGGGCTGTGGCGTGATCTGCCGGTGTTCGAGCTGGTGGCTGGCCACAGGCCGCGCGCGGTGGTCGAACAGGAGGCAACGACTGCTCGTCGTGCCCTGGTCGATGGCGGCGACCAGGGACCGTGGCTCGTGGCTCATCGACGCTCGCGCTTTGGGCTGACGGGCGTCCCGAGGCTGCACGGGCGGGGCAGGTTCACCGCTTGACGTCCGGAATCATCCATGTGGTGGATGCGGTGGGGCGGTGGGGCCGCGATGACGCCCGGCTGCGCCCATGCATCCACCCGGTGGATGATTCCGGATGCGTCCACCCGAACGCACCTGCCGGCGCGGAGCTCCCACGATCGGGGTCAATCGAAGTCGAAGATCGTGTTGCCCTCGTAGAAGGTCAGGATGTAGGAGCAACGCTCGCAGACCAGCATCAGGATGCGGTGCGCGGTGAAGCCCCAGGCGCTGTCGAATTTGCCCTCCTCGCGACGGAACGTGGCGTTGCCACACAGCGGGCACATCGGCAGGTTCTTGCCGCCCAGGACGCCGGCATCCTCGATCGGTTCGGTCATGGTCCCCTCCCCTCGCATCCTTGCTTCCCGCGACTATGCATCACGGCTCCATCGTCGCTCCACATTCCGACGCGAGCATCCGAACCCAGAAAGGAGCTCGCATACATGCGCAATCTCTTCATCGGTCTCCTCGTCGTGGCGGCCATCGTCGTCGGCGGCGGGTTCATCGCTCAGACGGCCTACCAGGCCGGGCTCTCGACGGCCATCACGACGGCCGCCGTCAACGCCCCCGACGGCTCGGTCGTCACGCCCGTCGTCCCGGGTGGCTACCCATACGGCTACGGCTATGGCTACGGCCCGGGGTTCGGCTGGGGCCACGGGTTCTCGATCTTCGGGTTCCTCGGCACCTTGCTCGTGATCTTCCTGATCATCGGCCTGCTGCGCGCGGCGTTCTGGCGCGGCCGGGGCTGGAACAACGGCGGCTGGTTCGAGGACTGGCATCGACGCGCCCATGACCCCTCGGCCCCGCCCAAGGACCCGTCGGCCTGAAGCGCGCCGACCGACGTGACGCCCTCCCGCATGTCCGGGAGGGCGTCTCGCGCTGAGTACGATGCAGCCCGACATGAGCCGAACCATCCTCGTCGTGGACGACGAGCCACGGATCGTGGAGCTGGCACGCGACTATCTGGAGCACGCCGGCTTCCGCGTGATCACCGCCTCGGACGGGCGCACGGCCGTCGAGTCGGCACGCCGCGATCGGCCCGACCTGGTCGTGCTCGACCTCGGGTTGCCCGGCCTCGACGGGCTCGACGTGACCCGGGAGCTGCGCCGCGACGGGTCGATCCCCATCGTGATGGTCACCGCCCGCGACGACGAGCTCGACAAGCTGCTCGGCCTGGAACTCGGAGCCGACGACTACCTCACCAAGCCGTTTTCGCCGCGTGAGCTCGTGGCCCGCGTCAAGGCCGTCCTGCGACGGACCGATCGACCGGTCGAGCCGTCGGACCTGATCCGGGTCGGGGAGCTGACGCTCGACGTGCCACGGATGCGGACCGAGGTGGCCGGCACCAGCGTCGATCTGACGCCGACCGAGTTCACGCTGCTCGCGACCCTCGCCCGCCAGCCCGGTCGCATCTTCACCCGCAGCCAGCTGCTCGATGCGCTGCACGGCGTCGCGTTCGAGAGCTACGAGCGGGCGATCGACTCGCACATCAAGAACCTGCGCCGCAAGCTCGAGCCGGATCCACGGCAGCCGCGCTACGTGCTCACCGTGTACGGCGTCGGCTATCGGCTGGCGGACGATCGATGAGCGACCCGACACCCGGCCGGTCGTCCGACCCGCGCCCCGAGGATTGGCGCGCCTACCGCCGTGAGATGTGGCGACGACGACACAGCGGCGAGTGGAGCGAGGGACGCGGCGAATGGCGCGGCGGTCCGCCGCCGTTCTTCGGCTGCCTGTTCGCGATCGTGTTCCTCGTGATCGCGTGGGCCATCGTCACGACCGTGGCCACCGGCCTCGCCCACTTGGGTCCGGCCCCGGTCATCGTCGCGATCCTGGTCCTGCTCATCGTGTTGCTCGGGGCGACCGGCCCGTTCCGGCGATCAGCGGGGACGCTCGATTCGATGGTCGAGGCGACTCGGCGTGTCGAAGCCGGCGACTATTCGACCCGCGTCGGGTCCCCGTCCCGCGCCTGGCGCCCGATCCGGCAGCTCGTCCGTGGCTTCAACACGATGGTCGAGCGGCTCGAACGCGACGAGGACCAGCGGCGGACGCTGCTCAATGACGTGAGCCACGAGCTGCGGACACCGCTGAGCGTGATCTCCGGGAACGTCGAGGCCATGATCGACGGCGTCCATCCGGCCGATGAGGCCCACCTCAGCACCATCCTCGAGGAGACGCGCGTGATGGAGCGGCTCATCGACGACCTGCGCACCGTCGCGCTTTCGGAAGCGGGCACGCTGCCCCTCCACAGGGAGCCGACCGACGTCGACCTGCTCGTCGAGGAGGTCGTCCGGTCGTTCGCGGGTGCCGCGGGGAGTGGCGGCGTGACCGTCGCGGCCGAGGTCCCGTCCGACCTCCCCATCGTCGACGTCGATCCGGTCCGCATCCGGGAGGTGCTCTCGAACCTCGTCGCGAACGGCGTCCGGCACACGCCGCCAGGCGGCACGGTCGTGGTCCGCGGCGAGGTCGCGGGCGAGCGCATCGTGCTGCGGGTCGCCGACACCGGCTCGGGCATCGAGCCCGAGCTCCTCCCCCACGTCTTCGATCGGTTCGCCAAGGGTGCCGGCTCGACCGGCTCGGGGCTCGGCCTGGCCATCGCGCGCCATCTCGCGGCCGCCCACGGCGGGAGCCTGGAGGTCGAGGCCACGGGGAGCGGCGGTACCACGTTCCGCCTCAGCCTGCCGCTGGAAACGCCGGCCTAAGCCGGTCGGCTCTCGCGGTCCGGGTTCCCCGCAATCACCATCCGGAATCATCCATCGGGTGCATGCGAGCAACGCTATGGCGCGATTTCAGGCCGACCACGCCTCCGCATCCACCCAGCGGATGATTCCTGATGGCCCCACGGCGGGGGCGGTCGATCCGAGCCGCCCAGCCGGAGACGTCGAGCCGGAGACGTCGAGCCAGAGAGCCGACGACGCGCGACGATCAGGGACGGGTCACCCTCACGTCATCGACCGCCGCCTCGATCAGCGATTCGGAGCCCGCGTCGATCGCCACGAACACCACCCGGACCGTCTGGCCGGCCCACGGCGCGAGCGACACCGAGAACGACGCCCAGCTCGCGCGGTCCGTGTTCGCCGCCCCGGACTCGGACTTGACCAGC